>JAAXIK010000172.1 GCA_012270385.1 Rubripirellula sp.
CACCCCCAGCTCCCCCACCTCCTTTCTTTAATACCTCACGCGCCGGCGGATCTCGACAGTATCCGCTGAGTGGTAATCGTGTTTTTGGTAGTCCTGACCTCCATCACTGACGCGCAGGCGGCAAGTTTAAGTAAAGTTCCATCTCTTAGGTTGAACGGCCTCACCTCCATCACTGACGCGCAAGCAGTGAGCCTGAGCAAGGTAGTCACGCTTCGTCTAAACCGCCTCACCTCCATCACGATCAAGCAGGCGGAAAGCCTGAGTAAGGTAAACTCGCTCAGTTTAAAAGGCCTTACCGACTTGACTAAAGCACAGGCAGCATGCTTGAGTCAGGTTCCGTATCTTACGGTTTCTGAAGACCAGCAATGGCTCATCGATCGATACAAGAAGAAGTGATGGACGCGGGGATGCTGACAACTTGTGGACGCACCCTGGGCAAACGTATTTGGGCATCAACGCGATTTCTTGCGTTGACCAGTTCCCTACCTTGCGCACCTGGTCATCGCTGAAGTGACACTAGAGCACAGTGCGGGGAACATTTGGGGTGATGTAGGTTCGTCTGCAGGCGCATTGGACACGCACCCAAGCAACCTGAGGCCGTTCTCCGCCGTGCCCAGTAGTGAACACCTTCAGCACCCGAGCCAGAGTTCGTGTGCAGTTATCGCGGGGGAAGCGGTCGGACGAATGGGGTCATTGCTTGCTTGTTGCAGCAGCGGTTCCCAAAGCATTTGTTGTTGTCTCACGCTGGCTGGCATTGATTGGGATGATTACTGTGTGTTTTAGCGTTGGCCGCATCAGAAAGAAGTGGTGGACTGTATCGCGCGATGATGGTCAACGGAATAGCTGCAGACCTGTGGTTGTTTCATGAGGCGTTATGCAGCATGCCGGCAAAGTAATTTCATGGACGTGGAGATTCAAAATCAGTCGTTTGGGCGGGCTCATCCATTGATTCAACGTCGACGCTGACCTTCAGTTCGGTGTTGCCTCCTCCTACAACAACACCACGCATCGGACTGACATCACCGTAATCTCGTCCGACACAGATCGGAATATGCTTGGTGTCACAGATACAGGCGTTGGTAGGATCAAAATCGATCCAGCCAAGTTTTTCCCCGCCGTACAGGCTAACCCAGGCGTGGGACTCGTCAGCCCCAAGCATGCGCTGTTCGCCTGGTGCTGTTGCCGTTCTCAAATAACCACTGACGTATCGAGCCGGCAGGCCAATGGACCGGAGGCAGGCGATTTGAATATGCGCAAAATCCTGGCAAACACCTGCGCGCAAATCAAAAGCCTCCTCGGTTGTCGAATGAACGTGGGTGGCAGATGTGTCGTATTGGAAATCATGATGAATCCGCTCGGTCAGATTCAACATCGCTTCACTAAGTGAACGCCCCGTAAGAAACGACTCTTTCGCGTAGTTGGCGAAACGCTTTCCGCGCCTGACACGCGGCGACTCCTGGAGGTACGCCTGTGCCTCGAACCAGCGATGATCCTCGAATTTCCGGATATTCTCGGTTACCTTTTCCCAAGGGAGTTGAGCATCGGGTGGTAGTCCATGTTGATGAACCGTTAGTTCACTGTTAACAACGACAGCAAGTGACTGATGCAGGGATTCGATTGAGAATGAGGTTACCTCATTTCCAAAATAGTCCGTGTGTTGGTGGATTACATCCGGCTCAGGATCAATCGTTATCACCACCGATTGGCATTCCACACTTGAGTATTTTTGTTTGATTGCACGAGGCTTCATGCGCAGTTGGTTTTGACAAATGGCCACTGGCTGAGAGTACCGGTACTGAGTCTCGTGAGTGATTCGGTAGCTGGCTGACTTGGTCAATCTGGATCAACGAGGTTCAGGTGGAAGCAGGATGCGATTCGAGTAGTTGGAATTGTTGCCCTGCTGTTTACAAGCGTTTGCAAGTCATGCCAATAGGGTAATGGAAAGATTGTATTTGCCAATCTGCTGTCCGGTCGATTTGGAGTACACGATTCATCGCAAGCTGCGTCAGCGTTTGCCACTCACTGGAGAAGTACTTCCGTTCAGTAATTGCGTGCTACCGGTGTGAATCAGATATCTCGCGGTAATTTCATTGGATAATCGGGGTAGCCCATTGATGAGCTTGTTCAAAAGTTCGCACAACTCATGACGTTGTCCAGTGGTTCCGGTAAATGCGAGCTCGGTTGGTTGGGCCATGCGGATGCAATGCAGCAGGTCCTCGGCACTTCTCTGGTCCTCACCTGATGCTTGGTCGATCGAATCATTGGGAAGTTCAGCGATCAGTTGGTTGATAGTTTGAAGCTGGAAGACGAGTGATCTTGGATTCGTATTGTCGGTGATCAAGAGGTCGATCACAGCGGTGGTCTGAAGGCGCGACAAGTATCGAGAACGGTAGGTCATGATACTGTCTGTGACTCTAAGTACCGATTCCAGCAGTGGGCCTTCGTCGGCAATCGGATGGGCAAGCGTTGCGGCCAGCAATTCAGCAGTTTGGTAGGCGCGTTCAATTCGACGGCCGAGGTGCAAAAAACGCCAGCCATGAGTGTGTGTCATGCTCTCGTTCGCCAAGCCAGACAAAGCAAGCAGATCAGTGATCAAACGATTCAAGCGTTCGATCGTCGCACCAATATCAGTATTCGTTAATGAACCCACCAGATCATCGCCGATCCGCGTGATGATGCGGTAACCATCTGCGGAGATTCGATCTCGTGCGGACTTGGCCTTTTCCACCATGTTGATAACGCTTGCCTGCAGTCCGCGTGGTTGCTCACGGTCGAATACTGAATCTGGCAACACTGCTTCGAGAGTCGGCAAGGCCTGGACAAGTTCCTTGATGGCATAGTCAGGTGCAATTTGACCGACCGCAGCCAAAGCAGCGAGTAGTCTGGGTAAATCGACTAGTTCCTCGACGGCGTTTTCGCCTGCAAGGCGATTCAGGGTCGTTCGCAGTAATCTCGCGACGGCTTCTGTTCTCTCAGCGTGGCGCCCCAACCAGAACAGGTTTTCGGCGACGCGACTGGGTAGTTCTTGAACGCCTCTCATCAACTGAAGTGGTGCATTGGAGGGTGGTAGCAAGGTGGTTTCATGATCAACAGGTTCGTTGGCGATAATCCAGCAATCCTGTCCGCGTCTGCCACTGATTGGACTGTGATCCAAAGACGCGTTTTCCGGGCTGACTCGAATCAGACCGCCTGGCATCACTTCAAATCCGTTACTCGTTTGGACATGGAATGAACGCAGAGCCATGTGCCAAGGTCGTAGCTGCCCGTCGTGCCAGACTGGCGTGGTGCTGCGTGAGGGGCGTTGCTGGGCCACGAACTGATGTGGCCGATCTTTGATCTTTGCGATCAATGCTTGACGCTCTTCAGAAGTCAACTCAAGTGGATCAATCGGTGGAGATCCTGACACTACAAAGGCGGGTCGTAATATAAGGTCATCCAAATGCTCCAGGACATACTGGCGTTCTTTGGAGCCTCCGCACCAGTAGGTTGCAATGCTCGGCAGAGACAACTCATTCCCAAAGAAGAACTTCGATGCAGCCGGTAGAAATGGCATCAACGCTGGCATCTGTACCAGGACGCTGCCGATACTATTGGCCACCGAGACTGTGCCGCTTCGAATCGACTGCAGCAACCCAGAAACACCCTGCGAAGTGGAGGGATCCAGTTCGAGTGGGTCGCACTTGTGGTCCGAAACGTGACGCCAGAGTACCTCAATTGGCAGTAGCCCTCCGAGTGTCTTCAAGTTGAGTCGATCTCCGCGAACGGCAAGATCCCGCCCTTGGACAAGAGTGTAGCCAAGGTATCGTGCGAGATATGCATCCTCGACATAACGATAACTGTGTTCTCCGGGAGTGAGGATCGCAACACGTGGGTTATCTTTTGTTCGCGGAGCGAGTGAATCGAGTTGCTTTTGAAGTGAAGAGAAAAACGCAGCCACGCGGGTCACGTTACTTTTGCGTATCAAATGGGGTAGCACCCTGCTGGTAATGATGCGATTTTCCAGAGCATAACCGAGCCCGCTGGGTGCGCGGGTTCGGTCTCCCGTCACCCACCACGATCCATCGTTGTCACGCGCGAGATCTGTAGCGGTCAGAGTCAGGCGATTAACACCTGTTGGTAATTCGTGATAGGCGGGCATGAACTCCGGGTTGGCGGTAAGCAGCTCCGCCGGCAGGATTCGTTCTTTCAGTAGTTGTTGCTTGCCCAGGAGGTCACAAAGCACGGTCTCGAGAAGACGCATGCGTTGCTGCAACCCGGATTCCAGCTTGGCCCATGTCAGGCTGTCCAAAACCAGAGGCACAACCGCCAGTTGCCAGGGCCGTGACTTCTCCAATTCGTCCCGCGTAATCTGGAAATTGGCACCGCTTTGATGTACCAAGTGCTCTGCTTCTGCCGCGCAGGCTTGTATCCCTTGAGTTCCCAAACGATCCAAGTAGCCGGCAATGGGGTGCCAAGCGCCATCCTGATAGCCTCCCGCCGAGAGATACTCGTCATAGATCGCGTGCTTTGACTGGTAATTCGCGAAGGGTGCAGTTTCGGGTGCAGTTTCGGGTGGAGTCAAATTCAATTTCACAGCGGCCAGCATGCGTGAACAGGGTTTCCGCCAAACGAGCATTATGGCGGGACGCCCCATGATAAATCCGGTGGCTCGATGGCGATAGCCAAGGAGAGTTTTTATATGCGTCGTAAATCCAAGGTAACCGGATATGGATTTGGACCAGCAGCCGGAACAGTATCGATCATCTCAACAGGGCCACCTGTCATCCCCAACGTATCAAAACGGGCCGCTCGTCGCGCCTCTGCCTCATTCGCATTGATTGGGAAACGGTCTGTGGCACGGCCACCAGGATCCGCGACATGGTAGGTGCAGGCACCAATCGAACGCATGTTGCGAGTGTCAATGATTTCAAAACGCAAAGGACAATGGATTGGTATCGTTGGATGCAGACAGCGGGGTGGCTGCCAGGCACGAAAACGAATGCCTGCAACATATTGATCCTGCACTCCCGTTCCATGCAACGGTACATTCACACCATTGCATGTGACACGAAAGCGTTTCGTTTGTAGCCCGTCCAATGATACTTCCAGACGCTCAACAGACGAGTCGACACACCGAACAGTGCCGCCGCCACCCGGTTCTTCACCCATCACATACCATGGCTCAATCGCGGAACGAAGTCGCAAGTCAATGCCCTCGACATTGATCTCCCCGATTCGCGGGAATCGAAACTCGTGATGTGGAGTGAACCAGGCTGGATCAAGCTCGATTCCTGACGGTCGAAGCTCATGGATCACGTCTGTCAAATCCTTCCATGCGTAATGCGGAAGCATGAATTGATCATGCAACGTACTTCCCCAATGAACGAGAGGTCGGCTGTAGGGTTGTTCCCAGAATGCTGCGACGATGGCGCGAATGAGTAGTTGCTGAGCAAGACTCATCCTCGCATGCGGTGGCATTTCAAAACCACGCAGTTCCACCAGGCCGAGGCGGCCGGTTGAACTGTCAGGTGAATAAAGCTTATCAATACAGATCTCCGCACGATGAGTGTTCCCCGTGAGATCAACGAGCAGGTCTCTGAATAAGCGATCGACCAGCCAGGGAGGATGTTCCTGCCCACGCGGTGGCAGTTGGCTCAATGCGATTTCCATCTCATACACAGCGTCATGTCGGCTCTCATCGAATCGTGGTGCCTGACTGGTGGGACCAATGAATCGGCTGCTGAACAAGTAGGATAAGGAAGGATGGTTATTCCAGAACTTGATCAAACTGGCCAATAAATCCGGTCGTCGCAGGAAAGGGCTGTCGAGTGGTGTTTTGCCACCCAACACCATGTGGTTACCGCCTCCTGTTCCGGTATGTCTGCCATCGAGATCGAACTTGTTCGTTCCCAGGCGACATAGTCGTGCCTCCTCATAAAGTGTTTCAGTCAATTCAACCAATTGTTCCCATGTCTCGGTCGGTTGCGAGTTGACCTCGATCACACCGGGGTCGGGGGTTACCTTGAAGAGTTCGAGCCGGTGGTCGGGGGGTGGCGGATAGCCTTCAATCACAACGGGAAGGTTCAGTTTCCTGCAAGTATCTTCTATGGCTGATACCAAATCGAGAAAGTCCTCGGTGCGCTGACAGGGCGGCAGGAAAACGTAAAGTCGTCCGTGTCGACATTCGACGCAAAGCGCTGTCTGCACCACATTTTCATCTCCCCCGTCGGACGGATCCCCATTTTTTTCTTCCAGGATCTGCTCGTTGATCAGCGGCTGTTCCCTGCCATCCATTGGCCGAGTATTTTCAGCCTCCCATGTTTCTTCCCGCAACACCGTTCGTTCGTTACCGTTGGGGGTTTCCGTTGGTCGAGTCAGTGGAGTGCGCGGAGCTGACGGGTCCATGGGGGTCGTGTATACCGCGTTCGAGGCGTTGGCAGCACTGGGGAGCGCATCGAGAGGCAAGCGTAATCCGATGGGGGATTCACCCGGTAAAAGAAAAACTTTCTCGCTGCGAACCGGCCACTTGCCTGCCACCCAGCCCGGCTGTGCCTGCCACCATGCGCGTCTCAGCGGCATCACGTAACCAACCGGCGTGCCGAGCCCGTTACGGAACGCATTGATCAGCATCGCCCGCTCATTCGGATCGTCCAACTTGGGGTCCGTGGGATCGATTTCAATTGGTAGATTGTTTTCACGCCACAGATAGTGAAATGTATCTTCGTAGACTGGGAAACTCATTTTTGCGTTCACTCCCAGTTCGCCCGCAAGATGGCAGACAAATCGCTGCGCATCTTCGGGGGTGTGTTCATAGTTGTGGCCCTCATCTGCAATCCACTGTGGATCTTTCCAAACGGGTTCTCCGTCACGACGCCAAATGCATGCCAATGCCCAACGCGGTAGCTGTTCGCCCGGGTACCATTTGCCCTGGCCATAATGCAGCAGACCGCCCGGCGCGAATTTCTCGCGCAGCCTGAGGAGCAACTGATTGCTCAGTACACGTTTTTCAACGCCAACCGCATCGCTATTCCATTGTGGATCATCCATGTCGTCGATTGAAACAAAGGTTGGCTCTCCACCCATGGTCAACCGCACGTCTTGTTGCAGAAGTCGCTGGTCTACCGCATTCCCCGTTTTCATGATTGCTTTCCACTGGGAATCGGTATATGGCTTGGTGACCCGGGGATCCTCGTGGAAGCGTTTGATCGACATTGCGTGGTGAAAATCTACCTCGCATGGGTCATGGTTCCCGGTGATTGGAGCGGCACCTGTGTAAGAGGGGGTGCATGCGAGCGGAATGTGACCCTCTCCGGCGAATAGGCCGCTGGTGGGGTCGAGCCCAACCCAGCCTGCGCCGGGTAGATAGACCTCTGTCCAGGCGTGCAAGTCACAGAAGTCCTGCTCGGGACCACTCGGCCCGTCGAGGGAGTTCTCGTCTGCGGTCAATTGGATCAAGTAGCCCGAAACAAATCTGGCTGCCAAACCAAGTTGACGGAAAGTCTCGACCATTAGCCAGGCTGAATCGCGACAAGAACCACTGCCAATTGCAAGCGTCTCTTCTGGACTTTGCACTCCCGGTTCCAGCCGAACAAGGTATTCCACTCGCTCGTTGAGCTTCTGGTTCACCTCAACGAGAAAATCAACGATTCGGTCAGAAGCAGTCGGTAAGCACGAAATCCAACCCTTCATGAGTGGCGTCTGTGCCTGCTTCACCAGATACGGTTCCAGTTGAACCTTGAGCGGATCAGCGTAATCAAAAGGCCAGCAATCTGAATCCTCTTCGACGAAAAAATCGAAGGGGTTGATCACAGTCATGTCAGCGATCAGATCAACACAGATTTTTAAATGGGTGGTTGGCTTGGGAAAGACGAATCTGGCAATCGGATTCCCGAAGGGATCCTGTTGCCAATTCCTGAAATGATCGTCAGGCTCAACACTCAGACTGTAAGCGTCAATCGGTGTCCGGCCATGAAAGGCGGGACGTAGTCGAATCAACTGTGAACCCAGTGAAATGGGTCGATCGTAGTGGTACTGGGTTTCGTGATGAAGGGCTACGCGGATGGCCATTGTGGTCCCAACGAGTGAAAGTAATCATGATTCAATGCTTCACCAATCTGATTCAACTCGGTTTGTAGAACATCAACAAATTGGTGCATCCCGCCTGCCAGTACTTCCTTGACACTCGTTTCCTGCAATCGATGTTGCAAGGGGAGCATGATCTGAACTGCTTTCCGACTACGGGTTGATTTGGAACTGTCATTGATTTGCTCGAGCGACGCTGCGGCACCTGCGATGCTATACAGAATCGACCGGGGAAAAGACCGATTGAAAAGAAAGAACCCGACCACTTTTTCAATGTCAACCAAATGATGTTCGCGTCGGTACGCCTCAAAGCCACTGATGGCGGACAGCAATGCCGACCACTGCAAGTCGTCGATTGCTGTACCAACATCATCGATTCTTGGTAAAAGATGAAAGTATTTCACGTCCAGGACGCGCGACGTTTTGTCCGCTCGTTCAATCAATCGCCCAGTATTCGCGAAGTGCCAAGCGATGTCGTGTGACATGGTGCTATCCAGAACACCAGTCCACTGAAGTGCGATTCGTCTGACCGCATCGAAGAAGTCGTTCGGTGAGTCCAATGGCTGAGCCTTTGCTGCGTCAGCCACGAACCGATAAAAATCATTCACCTGCTCAAATGTTTCCGAGGAGAGCGATTCTCGGACACTTCGAGCGTTTGCTCTTGCCTGGCGAAGTGATGAGATCATCGAATTTACATAAGACGTGTCAAATGCCAGGAACTGTGTTACCGTTTCCGCGTTCGCTAATTGATGTTTCGCCGTAAATGTCTGTTTGTCTCCGCTGACTTCAATCAGCGGTAACCAGTGGTCAACTTCGTCCTCGGGTTGGTCAAGCGTCCAGTTGTGCGTGACCTCCAGAAAACGGGCAATATTCTCGGCTCGTTCTACTTGGCGACTCATCCAGTAGATGGATTCTGCAACTCGGGAAAGCATTGGCTATCTGTTACGTGAGTGTGAATGCGATTGGCGAGGACTCAGAAACTGTTTAAGAACTGATCAGAAGCTGTTCAAACGCGTGCAACTGTCTGACCAGGTTCGGCAGCAACCCAGGTATCCTTGCTACCGCCACCTTGGGATGAATTGACGACCAGAGATCCTTTGCGAAGTGCGACACGGGTCAATCCCCCGGGCAAGACCCAAACATCGTCTCGACCACACAGGATGTAAGGGCGCAAATCAACGTGTCTCCCCTCCAGGGACTCACCGATCATGGTTGGTGCTCGCGACAACGATAAGGTTGGCTGCGCGACAAAGTTTCGCGGATTTTGATTGATCTGAGCCGCAAATTTCTGGCGTTCTTCTTTTGTGGCATGCGGGCCAATCAGTATTCCGTAGCCGCCTGACTCGCTTGCCGCCTTGATCACCAATTCGTCCATGTGTTCAAGCACATACCGGCGATCATCTTCACGAAAACAGACATGCGTGGGGACGTTTGGAAGGATCTGCTCTTCGTTGAGGTAAAAACGGATCATTTGTGGTACATAGGCGTAGATGACTTTGTCGTCTGCAATGCCAGTCCCCGGGGCGTTGGCAAGGGATACATTTCCCGATCGATACGCCTTCATCAAACCGTTGACCCCCAAAACAGAATCCTTGCGAAAAACATCGGGATCAAGGAATGTGTCATCTACTCGGCGGTAGATCATGTCCACTCGCTGTAAACCATCCGTCGTTTTCATGAACACTGTATTTTCTTCGACCACCAGATCGCGGCCTTCCACCAGTTCAACTCCCATTTGCTGTGCGAGGAATGAATGTTCGTAATAGGCGCTGTTGTAAATTCCGGGAGTCAAAACAACAACATTGGGATTCTCTATCTGGGGCGGCGCCATTTCGCATAGCATCTGATACAGGCGCGCCGGGTAGTCGTTGACGGGGCGTACCTGCGAAGCTTGGAAAATCTGCGGAAAATTTTTCTTCATCACCTGGCGATTCTGCAGGACGTACGAGACGCCCGATGGGCAACGCAAGTTATCCTCCAGCACATAGAAAGCGCCGGAATCATCTCTCACCAGATCCGTTCCAGTGATATGGCACCAGACATCGTTGAATGGGCGGAGCCCGATACATTCTTGAAGGAATGTTGATGAAGTATTGATGAGGTCCGCGGGGATGATCCCCTCTTTTACGATCCGCTGCTCCGAGTAAACGTCAGAAAGAAAACAGTTGAGTGCCTTGATCCGCTGTTTCAATCCAGCATCCACATGATGCCACAGCACTGATGAAATGATCCTCGGAATGATATCGAAGGGCATGATCTTTTCCGTTCCTTCGCTGTCGTTGTAAACAGTGAAAGTGATACCCATTTGATAAAGAGAGCGCTCAATGGCATCTTGCCGGCGGACTAACTCAGAAACGGGTATCCGGTTGATCAGGTTGACGAGTTCTTCCGTGTCCGGACGCGGTTTTCCGTCTTGATCGACGAGTTCGTCAAAGAAGCCATCGGTCTGATAGTCATTCAAGACGGTGTCAGGACCGACCTGTGACCGGCTGTGTCGTACCATCGGGATCGGGTCAGGCCTTTCTTCGGGGGAGTTGCCCTCGAAAAAGAATTTTGCGGGGTTATCCGCTTCGAACCCAAGCCAATCGACCTGCAGTCCGCCGCCTGACGGAAGAGACGAAAGTATAAACTGTCATGATCGAGATCAAAGAGCAAATTGCGACTTCGCCGAAATCGTTAAAAGACGCGGACTGAAAACTGAATTGAAGTTGTTAGCACCCATCGTGATAACGGTGGACTCGAGGCCATTCAGAGTCAGACGCTGCAAAGATAACCAGCACTATCACGTAATTCTCTCTATCCTGTCTTTGCCGGCGGATACGACCAACTTGCTAAAACAAGGGTACACGAAAGCCGCCGAATTAACTTTGCTCCGCAGATTGCACCGTTGTGTCTTAGAGGATCTCCATGTGAGAGAGTTTCAGGGGAATTCCGCATCTAAAGACAGATACACAGGTTTATCACGCGTTGTGCAATCCGGAACTCCAAGCGTGGCAATGGGATGACGAGGACTCGATGCCGTCCAGTCAGTCATGCTAACTCGTCCTCACGACCAACTCATGATTACGTGATTGAACTCCAGTGCTTGCCAAAATCCAGGCTTGGCTACCGAGACAATGTATGAAAGCGTGAGGTCCTCAAGAAGCAATATGAGCAATCCGAAGCCGGCCTGGGGACGTGCTGTGGGAAGAGGCAGCAGAGTTGATGATGGACAGCTGAGACCCCAATCATCGTCTTTAATATGCGAGCAGTTATCTGCTTGACGCGGCAAAGAGCAATACACCGATGACCAGCAAAACAGGCCAAAAACATCCAAAGCCAAGAGCAGCCCAAGGGGACTGCACTTTCACAGAAGCCAACACCGACACGATCACCACAGAGACAATGCCATTGATAAACATGAATTCGAGGATTGTCTTTGAGTAGTCCAAAATCCCGTAACCATCCCACACAGCATTTATCACCACTAGTAATGCAAACAGTGGTAACCCCCCGGCGAAGGAAGCCAACAACATGCAGCCGAGAGGATGATCCGGACGGGACCTGTTCGTCGTCTCCCGCTGCGGATTCGTGTCATGCTGTTCGGTTTCGCTTTTGCGCGGTGGCAGATAAGGGCTTGGTGGCAGAGAATGGCTTGGCTCTTGATTTTTCATTTGTTGCTCAGCGAGTGATCTCGCAATTCGGAAGTGCAAGCTGAAGTTGGTCGATCTGTTCTTTCGTCACTTTTGTGCCTTTTAGGTCAAGGCTCCGGAGCCTCGTCAGACCCACCAAAGGAGAAAGATCGTTCACTTCGGTTCTGGCGAGACGAAGTTCTGAGAGGTACGTATGCTGCGCGAGGGGAGTCAAGTCAGTTACCTGAGTATCGTCCAGATGAAGCAGGATGAGGCGACTCAAGTTCGCGAGAGGAGAGAGGTCCGTCACCCTGGTTTTGGAGAGCTGTAGCTGCGAGAGATTTTCCATGCCAATTAAAGGGGATAGGTCACTCACCTCGTTATCATTCAGCCAGAGCATGGTGATCTTGTTCAGATTTGCCAAGGGAGATAGGTCAGTCACCTCAGTGTCAGTCAGAAACAGTCTTTCGAGGTTCTTCAGGCCCGCGAGAGTAGACAGGTCACTCACCTGCGTTTCGCTGAAAGAAAGTACCCATAGTTTCTTTAGCTCTGCCAAAGGAGTAAGGTCACTCACCGCAGTTTCATCGAAGCCAAGTGTGTCAAGGTTCTTCAGACTTGCCAGAGGGGTAAGGTCACTCACCACAGTTGTACCGAATCAAAGTTACTCAAGGTTCGTCAGTCCTGCCAGAGGAGAAAGGTCACTCACAAAACGTCTGGAGGAGA
>JAAXIK010000205.1 GCA_012270385.1 Rubripirellula sp.
GTCATTGGTGATCCCGATATGCAGGCCCGAGCTCGTACTGAACTGTTGCGTTACAGTTTTGATATGGCCGCCATCAATAAAGTTCGTAGCAGTCGTATCGTCGAGGGCACATTTCCCCAAGAGGCGGATGTTGAATTGAGTGTCAAAGTGGATGTCAGCGATCGACAGGGGCGTTTTACTCGCGTGCGAGTTCTCAGGCTGCTATTACTTAAAATGGAACAGAGAGGATCGAGCTGGTTCGTCACCGATTATCAGCACTTTCCAATCACCGGTCAGCCGGATGCCGCAAGTCAGATTTCAAATCAATTGAGCCGGTGATGAATCAAAAAGAAGAGCGACCGATTTTTATCACGATCGACGGTATCGATGGCGTAGGTAAGTCAACTCAGTTGATTCGTCTTACCGAGTTCCTTCAGCGTTTGGGGCGTCAAGTGATCACGGTCAGGGACCCAGGGAGCAGCGAGGTTGGCAAGCGGTTAAGGGAAATCCTGTTGTCAAGTGATCTCGAGATGCACCGACGGACCGAGGCCATGTTGTTCATGGCGAGCCGATGTGAAATGGTTGAAACGATCATTAAGCCCTCGCTGAAGCGAGGTGATATCGTTGTGTCGGATCGTTTCCTCCTGGCAAACGTTGTTTATCAGAGTATCGGTGGGGAAATTGCATCGGATGAATTGTGGGAGCTCGGTCTACTCGCGAATGGGAATCTAAAACCGGATCTCACCTTGTTATTTGATATGCCCGCCAGCGAGGCAATGCGTCGAATCAACGGTCCCGCTGATCGGATGGAGAGTCGGGGAGTGGATTACATGGAGTCGGTTCGACAAGCATTTTTAGCAGAGCTTCCCCGGAGTAGTCCTGTCTGCGCTGTGATTGACGCGTCACGTAACCCTGATGAGGTGACCTCTCAGATGCTTGAACACGTTTCCTCTTTTTTGGACTCTCACATCCATCATGTTGAATGAGGGTTCACGCAAGGATTGGCTTGATGACTTTTCCACCGATATCCGTTAGCCGATACTGTCGTCCTTGAAATCGGAACGTCAAACGTTCGTGATTGATTCCCATCAAATGTAAGAGTGTGGCATTCAGGTCGTGAACGTGGACAGGTTCTTCAGCGATGGTGTATCCAAGATCATCGGTCCTACCGAAACTCATTCCTCCTTGGGTTCCTCCTCCTGCGACCCATACCGTGAAAGCATCTTTATGATGATCACGTCCCACTTTCTTTTCATCCGTTCCGCCCTGTCCGAACGGAGTTCTTCCGAATTCCGAAGACCATACCACTAATGTTGAATCCAAAAGTCCACGCTGCCGTAGGTCTTTAAGGAGAGCAGCGATCGGTTGATCCACTTGTTTGGCTTTGTTTTTGATACTTGCGAATACGTTCCCATGAGCATCCCATCCTTGGTCGAAGAGTTGTACAAATCGTACTCCTCGTTCAACGAGTCGCCGTGCGAGTAGGCAGTTGTTCGCAAAGCTAGTTTGGCCCGGTGCTGTACCGTAGAGCGAGTGAATTTCATCCGGTTCCTCGGACAGATCCATTAATTCAGGAACACTGCTCTGCATTCGATAGGCTAATTCGTATTGGCTAATTCGCGTCGCGATTTCAGGGTCACCGACATCCGCCAACTGCACGTTGTTGAGTTGGTTGACCGTGTCTATGATTTGCTTTCGAGATGACGGGGCAAACCCTTTCGGGTTGGATAGAAATAAAACTGGATCTCCTTTGCTCCGAAACTCAACCCCTTGATAAACACTGGGGAGAAAGCCACTTCCCCATGCTGGACTGCCTGCCCCAAGTACATTGCCGGTGATCAAAACCACAAAGCCTGGTAAGTCCTGGTTTTCAGTACCTAGTCCATAGTTCATCCACGAACCAATACTCGGGCGTCCAAACCGTCCAAAACCGCTCAGCATGAACATTTGAGCAGGTCCATGATTGAACTCTTCGGTGTGCATGGACTTGATCATGGTGATTTCATCAGCAACCGTTTGTAGATGAGGCAGTAGATTTGAAATGGGTAGCCCTGATTTCCCGCTCGGGGTAAATCGATATTCATTTGTATCCGGAGTGCCGAGTAGTTTCGGAAGTGACCGAACAAAGGCGAATTTCCCAGATTCAAAAAGCTCTTCGGGGCAATCCTCCCCCGCTCTCTTTTGAAGCTCAGGTTTGAAGTCAAAGAGATCGAGATGGCTTGGTGCTCCAACCATATGAAGGTAGATGACACTCTTCGCTTTGGCAGGAAAATGAGGCTTCTTCACAGTCAAGGGGGATTGGTTGTCGCCCGCTGAAGTTGTCTCCTTTTGGAGCATTTCCGCGAGAGCAAAGGAGCCAAGCCCTAGACCGCCTCGTTGTAACAGGGCACGCCTGCCCATAAGGTTCATTTGCAAATTCATTGGGTCATTTCTCAGT
>JAAXIK010000032.1 GCA_012270385.1 Rubripirellula sp.
GTTCAGTCGCGTTGCGATTAAGCATTTGATCCCAGGAGTTTCAGTACGACCGGGTGCTGCGAGGAGTGGGGAGTGATTGGATTCTTCGGCGACGGCTGTGGATCGCGCTGAGGAGCGGCTTGAGCCTGGGGGAGGTCTTTCAGTGGAATTTGCAGAGGAGTAAGGGGAATCGGGATTGAGAAATCCCAGTCTTTTGTCTTCCCGTGGTTGACGCTCTTCTGGCTGTTTTTTTGGCGTTGTCGAGGGATCCGCGTCTCGCTTGGGAGGATCCACCAGGGGAAGGTTTAGATTTTCGATACTCGGAGGGGCTGGCATCAAAGGCTCTTCCCTCCCTTCGTCAATGATGGAGTCGAGATCGTTAAAACCTTCGATCAATGGATCGACAGAAGGAGCTGAAGGTGTCTGCCCGGGATTGAGGATAGGATTGGGGATGGAGGGACGACCGAGCGTTGATTCCGCAGGGGTCTCGTAGTACGGTGCCGCTCCCTTGAGTTGCAAGCTCTCAATTTTGTCAATCAGTACACGGTTTTGATAATCCGCTTCGTAGAGTTGATCTTCCAGTACTCGAATTTCGTGAGCCATCTGCGCATCGTACATCTCCTGTTTTGCGCGTCCCCGACAGCCTGCGATCAAGGTCAGGATCACAGCTGCAAAGCTCGTTAAATGGCTGCGGTGATTGAACATGGATGCTTGGAACACGCGTAGTGATGCCAAATGGGAAGGCAATCTTGATGGAGTGGACTGTTTTAGCGAAGTTCTTTTCGGCAAACTGTGTTTGCTAGCTTATCGCAGTTTTTTCTGGATGCATCAGAAGATGCTCCGAGGCATCACTGCAAAAGCGGTAGACTTCTACGTCATGAGGTAGCGATAGCAGGAGCAGGTTGGCGGGGTCAACGTTAATCCTTACCCGCTGGATTTCACAGATTGAGGAAATTTCCCCAGTTTTCTCCGTTCGAGTGAGTTGATCAGCCCCGCTGTACCTGATGAACTTGGGTTCCAATGGATTGAGACCTACTGCAAGGCTGTTCAATTGAGCGTGAGATGAGACAATGTGTCGTCGGGTTAGGCATCACGGTGCTGCTAACAGATTGGCGCAGAGTAGTTTGGAGTTTTCGGGTGGAGGTCTAGAGTCTTCAACCTGGACGAAAGATTAGGCTGCAGGATAGCAAGAGTGCCAATATTCAGGAGTGAGAGTTGATGAGTGAAGTCGATGGGGCAATGGGTGGTAGGCAAGATTTGGCGGCCGCTATCGAGCAGAGAAGCGAGCCGCTTCGTCAATTAGTGCATGAAGTGGGGAGAGTGATCGTAGGTCAGGAAAAGCTCATTCAACGCATGCTGATTGCGTTGATCAGCGGTGGGCATCTTTTGATTGAGGGTGTGCCTGGTCTGGCGAAAACCACCGCGGTAGCTTCGCTTGCAAAGGGGATTTCCACTGACTTTCAAAGATTGCAATTTACTCCGGATCTGCTACCCGCGGATCTAATTGGAACTCAGGTTTACCGTCCTCAGAGCCAAGAATTTGTCGTACAGAAGGGACCGCTTTTTACCAATCTGGTCTTGGCTGATGAAATTAATCGTGCCCCGGCAAAAGTTCAAAGTGCACTCCTTGAGGCAATGCAGGAGAGGCAGGTCACCATTGGTTCAGAAACGTTTGAGCTCAGTGATCCGTTCATGGTCATGGCGACTCAGAATCCTGTGGAACAGGAAGGCACCTATCCACTACCTGAAGCGCAGGTGGATCGCTTCATGTTGAAAGTGGTGGTCGATTATCCAACGAGAGATCAGGAACTTGAGATCCTGAAACGGATGGCGATCACTGGTGAAATACCCTCCGTCCAATCCGTTGCAACACCTGATGATATTTTGGAAGCCAAAAAACTGGTGGGGCAGATTCAGGTAGACCAGCGGCTTCAAGAGTACGTCGTGGATCTGGTCATGGCGACTCGTGATCCGATGGCTTACGGCTTGCCATTATCGGATATGATCCAGTTTGGCGCATCACCGAGGGCGACGATTAATCTGACATTGGCTGCGAAAGCTAATGCGTTTTTCGCTGGTAGAAGCTATGTATCGCCAGATGATATTAAAGAGATTGCGATGGACGTTCTCCGGCATCGATTGCATTTGACTTATGAAGCTGAGGCTGAGTAGAAAACCAGCCAAGACCAGATTTCCGAAATCTTAAGGATTGATCCTCTGCCATGATTGCTAGTGATCTCATTCGAAAAGTTCGCAAGATCCAGATTCGAACATCGCACGTTGTTGATGATTTACTCGCTGGTGGTTGGCATTCAGCGTTCAAGGGGCGTGGTATCGAATTTGAGGAGGTGCGTCCCTACAATAGCGGTGATGATGTGCTTTCTATCGATTGGAACGTTACCGCGAGCGCGGGTCATCCCTGCATCACGTTAT
>JAAXIK010000059.1:0-6222 GCA_012270385.1 Rubripirellula sp.
CAATCATCCCCAGTACAGTGCCGAGCAGGCCAATTAGCGGAGCAACGTTGCTGATTGCATGAAACACGCGAACAAAACGTTTCAATGAGTCAGAAACTCGGTCGCCAGCGTCGATGACCGCCTGTTCGATTTCAAGCATTGGATGCCCCCAGCGCCGGATTGCTGCCTGAAAGACTTCGGCCACCGGGCAACTGAATTCCTCACAGAGCTTGGTTGCTTCTTCGTGACTGAGTTGTCCATCTTCCACGAACTCTGTAAAGCGTCGAACAAACGGACGCGGAATGACACGCGACCTTCGCAGGGAGATCAGTTTCTCAATCGATAGCGCGGCAACCACCAACGAGCAGAGTCCGAGAGGAAACATCAGAATCCCGCCCTGTGATATCTTCGCGAAGAATGATTCATCAGGCGAGGTGGTTAACTCATTTGAGTCGGATGCAATAGGTGCATCGGATTCAACCGGAAGGCTGGGAATGCTGCTGCCTAAGCTGTCACCAACTGAATTGCTCACTTCGTTGGATGAGTCGCTCTGGCTTCGGCTCGGAAATTGGGCGCTCACATCCATCATCCACAAGGATCCTCCGCTCAAAACGAGCAGTGGAAGCAGACGGCTCATTAGAGCGGCGGTGTAGCGGCTGCGATTCGCCCCGTGGTAACCCTGTTTAGATCTCAACATTTGATTCAACGTTTAAGTACCTATTCGTTTATCTATCGTTTAATCGAACCGGAAGTGGGTGGGTTTGAAGTGGATGATTTTGCGTCGATTGCTGCTAACCGTTTGCTTGCAGCGTTAGCGTGAGATGAGCCACTGAACCGTGAGATCAGGTTTCCGTAGCAGATCAGTGCTTCTCGCTGATGACCTAGGTGCTCGAAGGATTTGCCAGCTTGAATGAGAGAAGCGGCAACCCATGATCCTAAAGGATCGATGGTTTCCACAGTACGATAGGCTTCGATTGCACGAGAGTACTGTTTTTGTAAATAGTGGGTTTCACCGATGAGCCATTGAGCACGTCCTCGCAATTTCTTTTCAATGGACTGATCGCGAACCACCTTCTCCAGCGTCGCACGTGATCGGTTAAAATCGGATCTCCGAATCAGCAGTTCTGCTTCGAGCAAGCTTACGAGTGCCTGTTGAAATGTGCTTGGTGATGCAACAGCTTTGGCTGCTTCGATGCGGCGTTGCGCCTTCTTTGCGTCGGTGCCAGCGCCAGTTTCTGCTTCAGCACACCTCAGAAGCGTTGAAAAGTCGGATTCACCGCGAACATCGACAAGATAGTCCCACCATCGTGCAGCGTCTTTCAGTCTTCCCTGCTGCATCAACGACTCCGCGAGAAGTCGCTCTACCGCACTATTTCGAGAAGGAGTTGGGTGCAGAACCGATTCACTTTCTGCTGCCAGTGCTAACATGGACCATTTCGACTCACGACCGGCCCAACGGCACCCCGCTTCTCTCGCTGCTGAGGTAACCGATTCCGGTTTCTGGGGAGCGATGAGAATCGCTGCAAATCGCTCGGCTTCAGCGGTCTTTGAGGATTGGGTGAACTCGTTCAGTACTGAGCTAGTGGGAGCTCCTGACTCATCACGTCGGGCAAGGTTCCTCGCAATGGACGCCCAATGAGGGTGGGTTGCCTGCTCCGATGCGGAAATCAGCGCAATTGCCAGTAGATCCGGTTCTAATTCTTCAATCGTGTCTGGCTGCGTTTGATTGAGCAACCAATTCTTGACACATCTCGGGATCTGATTGATTTCTGTTTGCGAGAATTCATTGACGAGTCTCTCTGCCGACTCCGAGTCGGGCCAATTTTCAAGGAGCTGCTGTGCAGCGTTCAAGGTTCCTTGGGTGTCCCCTGTTTTTTGAAGACATTCGATGGTTAGCATCGCGGCTTGAGGAGCATCAGGATGATCCGGGTACTGAATCAAAAAATTGCTTAATTCGGTAGCTGCCTTTTTTGGGTTTGATCCTTCCATTGCAACCGCCCAGGCATGTCCAAGCAGAAGGGTTGCCGAAGGTTTTTCCGAAAGCATCATTCCTAACTGGAACGCACGCTCCGCGATTGCAAATTCGCCATTCGATAGCGAGGATCTACCGATTCGATTAAGGATCATCGATGCGTTCTGGATAGTCCCATCATCCCCAAGCTCTTTATCCAAGCCGGAGAGATTCTCGACGACAGGGGCCAACAGATCGCACGCGGACTCGTATTCTTCACGTTCAGTGAGCACCAAAGAGGTGGCAATACGAATCATGTTCCGTGTTTGTGTAGGCAGGGAAGAAGCCTCTGGCCGTTCGGATGCTCTCACTGATCCGAGATAATATTTTAACGCCTGATCGACATCCCCAGCACGCTGAAGTTCCCTCGCCAGTCGAGCCATCGGTAACGTGGTATCCCGACTTAAATCCGAGGTGTTGAGTAATTCATCACCTAGCAGAGCCGCTTGCTGTAGATCACCTTTTCTGAGCGATTCACTCAGTTGAAATAAAAGCTGATCGTTCGCGCGCAGTGCTTCTAATTGAATGCTGCCTAACAGCAGTGCAAGGCACGAAACTGACCATGCTTTCCAGGGCCAGAGCCTGATTCGGGGGGCTCTTCTCATCCTTGATTCCGTCAACGAATTCTTTCCTGCAACGTTCGCTTGCTGCAGGACCGCCTAACCATTCCTTCTTTTTTGACGAAGGGACCGATCTCTACCCCATGCCAGTAGCTAAAAACTGACTACAAAAGCAATCCCAGATTACCCTTGTGGGCATGTTTCACGCCGAAAAGCAACGCCTTAGGAAGATTGCTTCGCAAAAGAATGCCAATCTTCAATAAGTGCTAGCAAATGGTCGGTAGTGAATGGGGTATCCTCGCTTCTCTGCAGAGGGTCCGGAAAAGCTCTGTCATGCGAGATGGCAAGTCGCGACCCAAGAGCGAGGGAGGGAGGCCTGACGGAGATGGGACCAAGGTTTGAGTGATGGTTGAACCGGGAGGTGACGCCAAGCACTAGGTTTGTTTGTGTTGGGTTGAATTTCCAAGGCATGCTTGAGGTCTCCCTTGTGCTCAGTGCTGGAGAATGCTGCCCATTGGATAAAATCGAGAGAACGCGATTCGACTTGGGTGAATGCTGTTCACCTTCGCTCTCAGTGAGCTGATTCCTGGCGAGGTCGTTGATGACTCTCAATGCATCGAGTGCTGTAATGGGGTGGTCCCGATTTTGAGCGAAATACAAGTCAGGCCAAGGATCAACCTCAGTCACTGCGATGGATTCTTGCGTGACTGGATCTGAAAATCTTCTGGCGGAAAGTTCATTGATCACCTTCAATGCATCTCCCGCCGTGACCACGCCATCATTATTGATATCGCTCTGAAGTAGGAAATTGTTCCAGAACGTTGTAGGTGAGATCAGTAGTTCCAGATTACTTTCATTAGAAGTTTGAGCAGGGAGAAACCACTGATCATTCAAGAGCTTTGGTGGAGTGATTCGCCAAGCGTTCTTGTCCGCTACATCCAGTAAATCACCTGCCCCAAGTAAGAACGTGACAGTCCTCGTTGAGGGTGCTAATCGATTCACAGTTGCCTGATCGAGTGAAATCAACTGATGAAGAGAATCACGAAGATCATGGAACTGAAAATTTGAGATTTGCAGGTCGGTGTCATGAAAAAGATCAATGGAGGCTCGCGATCCCGACCAAATGATCTCGTTGTTTCCACTTCCGCCAGCCAAGATAAGTGAAGGATTGGCGGCACCCTCACTTGGATTCCAGTCCACCAGAACTTGTTGACTGAGGGTGGATCCATTGATAAGTGCAAGTTGGATGTCTTGAGACGAGGATGAGAAAGTGGTTGCTCCCTCTTGTCGAATGCTAAAGATCTCTTCCCGCAAAGAGATCTCAGCGGTGGGGGTAATCCATTGAACGGTCGCTGAGGTTTCAGAGGATCCACCGATCAGGCTTATCTGGTAATCCTCAACTTCACCGTCCGGAGCGGGACCTGAGGTGGCATTGATAACCTTACTTCTACTCCGAAAGCTTTCATATGTTGGGCCTCTTCCATCGTGTTTTGGAATAGAGAAGCCCATCCTAATCACTCCCTGGGCGACTTCTAGGTTGGTCGCGATTTGCTCGTCATCATCAAGCCAATCGCCATCTAGGTTGAAGTCAATCCAAGCATCAATCCTGCCATCGCCATTTGCTTCAACTGCCCAACTTGCAAGATTGTCACTCGCACCAACAATGTTGGTTGCAATCACCTCCACTCCGTCGTCATCATCACCGTCACCCGATGCATCTTGGGAGATGATCCCATCAAGATCAAAGTCAATCTGACTTCCCAGATGAAGGGATGAAGGTTCATGTCTCGCTCCGTTCTTGCTCAAGCTCACAGGGTAATCGTCGGGGGCGTCGCCGAGGTCAAACTGCCCTATGACATGGACAGCGACTTCTGCGCTGGTTTGATTACCGGAATCATCAGTTGCTGTGAAGGTAATTTCATTCATTCCGAGTGGTGCAAATTCGGGAGAGGCACTGAGGGTCACGTTTAGATCGACGAGATCCGAGGCGTAGGACAGCAGTGTGGTGAGTGATCCAAGATTGCTCAGGTTGGCACCTGCGTCTTGATTGGATGCGATTTGAATTGCGCTCGGCGGTGTGAAGACAGGGGGTGTGGTGTCGACCACCTCAATGCTGACGGCCTGAGTGGCTTGGTTATTACTCGTGTCGGTCGCATAGAATGTGACCGTATGCTGGCCAACTGCAAGTTGGTCCGGAGCGTTATGGGTTACCGATGGATTCGGGTCAACGATGTCAGAGACTTCGGTAAGGAATGTCAAGTTTGCAAAGGGGAAGCCTGTTGGACCGATTGCCTCGACCGTGACGTTCTCAGGTGTGACGGTCAAGGTGGGAGGCGTTCGGTCCACTACGGACAAAATGGGCTCCAGCGTCGTGCTATTCCCAGATAAATCCGTCGCGGTTAGCACGATTGTATGATCGCCCATGCTGAGATCGGTTTGCAGCGTGAAGCTGAATTCTGGATTTGGATCAAGTTGATCAGTCACAACAACTGAATCAATAAAGTCATCAAGGAGATTGGTTGGTCCGACGTAGCCGGTGGGTGAGTTGGCCTCGAGAATCAGTTGGGTTTCCGCAATGATAACGGGAGGGATATCTTCCCTAACTTGGTAACCGATATCGGTAAGAATTGCCTTTTCAAGGAGTGTTAATTCTTGAGGCACGGGGCGATCAACCAGCACATGTGAGGTGAGGTGTGTGATTGGAGAGAAAATAAAACTCTCATCGGGATAGCCTTCGCTGTCGAGGTGAGAGACGCTGGATTGCGAAAGAAAGGTCGCTGGCGAATATAAAGGGACTCGATTTCCATACACTGATTTTGCGACAGGTCCATCGAAGAAGAGGCCGGCATCAGGACCTTTCCCACCTACGCTATGGATGGCCCATGAGGCACCATCCATCTGATAAGCGGTGGGGGAGTTGGGGTCCGCATCAATAAAGCGATTCCCATTGACATCTGAAACAAACTGGTCGAATACCGACCATGCACCTGGCGTGGAAATTCCATCACCGCTGTCGTCAGTGCCATTGGCGTTAGTTGCACTGGTAAATCCCAGAGCATGCATCAGTTCGTGGATGATGACGGCTTGGAAGTCAATCTGGTCGTCTGCGATACCCAGATCAGGGTCCGGTTGATAGCTGAATGTATCCTCAGGTCCAAAGAAGTAAATATCGATATGCCCATCGGATTCCTCGCCATTGTTATCCTGTCCATTCAAGATTTTGTTTGGAATGAGATGGTGGACGAAACCTCCGTTCGGTGGTCGTAATCCTCCGACGGAACCAGCAGTTCCAATTGCCGTTCCATCAAACGGAAAGCTGCTGATATCCATTTCAATCACCGCATCATGTAACAACCAACTGCCGAGTCGATTCCCAGCAGATTCCAACGCTTGGCGATACGTTGGCCCATCAATAGGATCGTTGAATCCGACCAGGTCGCCAGGGAGGTAATTGAATTCGAAGCTGACAGCAAGAAGGTTCCGCGACTCCAGCCTTTCCATCTGAAGACTTCGCTTTCGTGGTCTCAGTTTTGGCGATTTGCAAAGAGGCATGCGTTTAAGGTCACGAGATCGTAAGATTGCCAGTGGATTGCTCTAGTTATACCCGTGTCTGAAAAATCTGGTGTATAGCAATAGTGGGGATGATATAACGAATGATTCGCTTGTCTGTGG
>JAAXIK010000059.1:6232-12235 GCA_012270385.1 Rubripirellula sp.
TTAATTCCCTTATGGCGTCCAAGTTTTGCATCACGGTGCAAATCCTATCCGCTTTCGTGTAAACTACAGCGACGTTAGTTACTGATACGCGGCAAAGCGGTTTAAAGAGGCTGAGATGATTGGATCTGTACTGAAGCGGTTCACTGTGATCGCGTTGACAGGGTTAGTGCTATGGGGCGGCACTGGGAGCATGCAAGGGATTGCCGGTGACACCCAGAAACCGAATATTATTTTCATCCTCGCCGATGACTTAGGCTATCGAGAGATGGGATGTTTTGGGCAGGAGAGGATCAAGACCCCGAATCTTGATCAACTGGCTAGCCAGGGGATGAAGTTAACTCAGCACTACAGTGGCAACGCTGTTTGCGCGCCATCTCGCTGCGTATTGCTTACCGGAAAGCATCCGGGGCATGCTTTCGTTCGAGCGAACAAGTCAACTCCACCGGAAGGGCAATGGCCTATTCCAGATGATGAAGTGACTCTCGCCGAGCTCCTGCATCGTCAAGGCTACGTCACTGGTGCTTTCGGAAAATGGGGTCTTGGCGGACCTGAGTCGAGTGGTCGCCCTCTCAATCAAGGTGTAGATAGATTTTTCGGTTACAACTGTCAGGCACATGCACACAGCTACTATCCCTCTTATCTGTGGGATAATGAAAAACACTTCGGGTTAAAAAATAGTCCTGAAGTTCCGGGGCACGCTTCACTTGCTAAAGGAGCCGATCCATCCGATCCGGTTTCCTATGATCAATTTAAAGGTCAAGATTATGCGCCCGATAGGATCCACGAACAGGCATTGCAATTCATTCGTGACCACAAAGATGAACCCTTCTTTCTCTATTACCCAAGTGTGATTCCTCATGTCGCGTTACATGTTCCTGACGAGGATCTAGAGCCCTACCTGAACTTGGGATGGAAAGACCCGCCTTTTACACGAGGCAAGGGTTACGGCTATACGCCCCATTTTACCCCTCGGGCCGCCTACGCTGCGATGATTTCTAAGTTGGACCATTATGTGGGAAACGTCTTGAGGACATTGGACGAACTCGAGCTTGCTGACAATACCTTGGTGGTCTTCAGCAGTGATAACGGAACAACTCACCTCGGCGAGGAGGTGGATTATGAGTTTTTCAAAAGTGTTGGTGAGCTTCGAGGCCTCAAAGGCTCGCTCTACGAAGGTGGTGTTCGAGTGCCAACGTTGGTGCGTTGGCCAAACCGTGTAGCTGCGGGCACCTCCGAGGACTTCGTAAGTGGATTTGAAGATTGGATGCCGACGCTTCTTGATGCTGTTGGCGCGTTGGATGCAGTGCCGACAGAAGTTGATGGGATTTCCCTGCTGCCCACTCTACTTGGAAAAAAACAAGCAGAGAGAGAGTATCTCTACCGCGAATTCCCGAGTTATGGCGGTCAGCAAACCATTCGAGTTGGTGATTGGAAAGCGGTTCGGCAGAATATGGCGAAAGGAAATCTGAAGGTTGAACTCTACAACCTTGCTACAGATGTGAGCGAGTCGAAAGATGTTGCCGCACAGCACCCCGATGTTGTGAACAAACTCACCCAGATGATGTCCGAGGTTCGCACGCCCTCCATTGATTTTCCTCTTGTCCCTATTGATCCACGCAACAGTTCGAAGTAGATGCTGCTAACTCGAGTTGCTGTGCTGATTTAGATATACTGTGGTAGCCCTCCAGGGCATTGTTTTCTGGGGATAGGTCTAAATGGTGTGTCAGGTCATCACCGAAAGAAACGGATACTGTGATGAGACTCAATTCTTTGTTCATTGCATACCTGTTTTTGCTCCTTGGTATAGGTGCTATGCCCCTGCGCGTCTGTGCAGAGACAGAAAGTTTTTTTGAAGAGGCCATTGCACCCCTGATTCAGACGCGTTGTTTGGAATGTCATGATGGGAGCGGGGACAGTGATTTAGTGCTCTCCAGTGGCGAGGATCTCTACCGGCTTGGTTTGATTGAGCCGGGGAATTATGAGGGAAGTAAGCTAAGTGAATATCTGAGCGGCGAAAACCAATCAGGGATTCGTATGCCACCCGAAGGTGAGGGGCTTTCACCCGCTGAAATCTCCCTCTTTCGTGATTGGATAGACAGTGGAGCTGACTGGCCAAAGGGTTATCAACTGTCGTTGGAGGGAAGGGCAGATAAAACTTGGTGGTCACTGCAGCCGATTCGAAATGTCGAGGAATCTTCACTGGATTCATTGATCGATAACCGTTTACAGGAGGCAGGGCTGAGCCGCAGTCCACGGGCCGATCGAGTGACACTGATTCGACGGTTGTATCAGGATTTACTGGGGCTTCCTCCACCTCCAGAGAAGGTCGCCGAGTTTCTGTCGGATTCGGATCCGAAATCTTGGAGGACGTTAGTCGATGAAGTTCTGGATTCACCACGCTACGGGGAGCGATACGCCACGCATTGGTTAGATTTAGCGCACTATGCGGACACGCATGGATTTGAGCGAGACAAGAGACGGCCCCATGCATGGAGATACCGCGATTATGTCATTGAATCTTTCAATGCGGATAAAGCGTATGACGTTTTTCTCAGGGAACAAATCGCGGGTGATGTGCTATGGCCAGAGAAGCATGCAGCAGTAGTGGCAACAGGTTTTCTTGCGGCTGGGCCATGGGATTTTGTCGGACAAGTGGAGACAAAGAGTTCAGAACTCAAAAGGGCAACGCGTGTTCTGGATCTTGATGATATGGTGACGCAGGTGATGACCAGCACGGTGGGGATGACCGTCCATTGCGCCCGTTGTCACGATCACAAACTCGATCCTATCAGTCAGGAAGAGTACTATCAGTTGCAAGCTGTTTTTGCGGGAGTTACCCGTGGTGATCGTTTGATTTCTCAGGAAGCTTTGGAAGTCTATGAATCGGAGAAGAAGAGGCTTCGGAAACTTCGAGCAGAATCGCTTCATGAGTTGGGTAGGTTGGAGGGCCGTGGTCTATCACTCGCTGATCTTGTTGGGGGTGGTGATGGTTACGGAGGGGGTGATTATCGATCAGGACTCGATCCTCGCTCTGCGAAGATTCAAACTCGCGATTTTGGGGCATTAGGCAATGTAATTGTTAATCAGTTTAAAGGGTCTGACTATCCGTTCGTGGATGGTGTGTTCATTCCAGATGGAAGCGATCAATCTGCTGAAATCAATGTCAGTTCGACAGGTTTACAGTGGAGGGGAGCGCCAAAAACAAGTGGAAAGGTTTGGGATGTCATTAGGAACGGACCGGTCGCAAGTCAGCACTCACCCACTTTAGATGGGATTGACTTCACGTCCGAGAGTCACGATTTGCTGGGGCTGCATGCAAATGCGGGGATCACTTTTGATTTAGAACCGATGAGAGACGTGGTAGGCTCGCAGCGATTACGCCTTACAACTGAGGTTGGGTATTTCGGTGCCGCCGGTGATTATCACGCCGATGTTTGGATTTTGCTCGATGGTAAAACTGTCGTAGAGTTTCGCCACCTCAGTCGCCACCAAGGGCTGAAGCACGTGGACCTCGAAGTACCAACCTCTAATCGTTTTTTGACACTCATTGCGACAGATGGTGGAAATGGATACTCGCATGATCAGATCGGCTTCGGGGATGCAAGAATTTCGGCCGTGGATTCTCCGGCGCCATCGAATGCTATTGCTCAGAGCGTGGTTAGATTAAACGAGGAGATCCTACGTTTAGATGAATTGCTTCAGCAACTTGGGCCTCCGCCAAAGGTGTTTGCGACCATCGGTAAAGCTGGTCCAGATGTCATTCGAAAGTTGAGAAGAGGTGAAGCGGACAGTCCAACAGGTGACCCGATATCCCCCGGAGCACTCCCGTGCATCGAATCCCGCGGATCTCAGTTTGGGCCAGCAGGAATGGCCGAAGGAGAGCGGCGGGGGGCGGTGGCGAATTGGTTGGTCGACCCTCGTAATCCTCTTACCTATCGTGTGATGGCTAATCGTTTATGGTTGTGGCACTTCGGCCGAGGCATCGTTTCAACGCCGAGCGACTTTGGATCGGGAGGAGCTTTGCCAACGCATCCGCTGTTACTTGACTGGTTGGCTGGAAAGTTGCGAGAACATGGTGGTTCGCTCAAGGCTGTTCACCGTTTGATCCTAAACAGTGAAACGTATTGTCAAACGAGTCGTGTGTCACCTGATGCTCTCGGGTTCCAGAATGATGTGGATAATGATTTGCTATGGAAGCAGAACGCCAGGCGTCTGACGGCCGAAGCGATTCGAGATTCCATCCTTGCGGTGAGTGGTAAATTGAATCTCTCAGCGGGTGGACCTGGTTTCGAAGATTTCGAATATACGGATGCCTACGCACCGATATATCAATACATTGTTCCTGATGACCCGACTTTATGGCGTCGGAGCATTTACCGATATGTGGTGCGCACAACACCCAATGCATTCCTGACGACATTGGATTGTCCAGATCCAGCGGTGCTTACACCCAAACGATTGACGACCACTACTCCTTTGCAGTCTCTGGCCCTTTTCAACAATGAATTTCTAATACGCCAGAGTCAGTATTTTGCGGATCGATTAAACGCGCAAACCTCCGAGGTGTCCCAGCAGGTCAGACGGGCATTTTTACTAGCTTATTCCAGGGAGCCTAGACTCGAAGAACAATCTAGCTCAACGGAGTTTATCTTGGAGAACGGCTTGTTCGCCTTTTGCCGCGTCCTCTTCAATTCAAATGAGTTCCTTTACGTGGATTAAAGAAGTCATTGAGTCACCCATGAATAATTCTCTTCAAATTCTGTTGATCACTTACCGTTTATGGTGTGTTCGATTGGCTGTTTTGAGTGTCTTGATCCTAGGTGGAGGAGGCACAGTTGGGGCAATCGATTTTGAGGCGATAGTCGAGCCAATCCTCGAGGCACACTGTATCGATTGTCATGGACCAGATGAGCAGGAAGCGTCCTTCCGAGTGGATCGGCTGGCTAGGCTTTTACGTGGAGGCGAGAGTGGTGAACCTGCTGTTATTCCTAGGTCACCAGAGAAGAGCTTCTTGATGAAGGTCGTGCGTCATGAGGAGCCGGGCTACGAGATGCCACCGGATGGACAACTGTCGAATGAAGAAATTGAGATTTTAGAACAATGGATTCTAGAGGGTGCCGAAACTCCTCGGAGTTATGGACCAGCCAAGGAAGAGATCAAACTGAGTCATTGGGCATTTTTGCCCCTCAAGCCGACTGATGCGGATGATCTTGATGAGTTTGTGCAGGCTCGGCTCCGTGCAGAAAATCTGTTGCCATCTCGGAGAGCTGATCGAGCTAATCTGATCCGACGTCTCTATTTGATCATGCTTGGAATACCACCAACACCTGAGGAGACCAAGGCATTCGTGGAGGACAAGAGTGAGGATGCTTGGGGGACTTTGGTCAATCAAGTTCTGGATAGTCCACTCTATGGAGAACGTTTCGCTAGTTTATGGCTGGATCTCATCAGATTTGGTGAAACCAATGGCTATGAGACCAATCGGGAACGTCCCACAGCGTGGCCTTTCCGGGATTGGGTCATTGACTGTTTTAATCGTGATATGCCTTACGATGAGTTCGTCAGATCTCAAGTTGCGGGCGATAGTTATGGGGAGCCGATGGGCACAGGTTTCCTGGTCGCGGGGCCTGTCGATATCGTCAAAGGTCAGGACCCTAAATTGGGGCTTGTTCAGCGAATGAATGAATTGGATGACATGATCAACACGGTTGGCACTGCTTTCTTGGGGCTGACGACCGGATGCGCAAGGTGCCACGATCATAAGTTCGATCCAATTTCACAGACAGATTATTACGCGTTGCAGGCGATTTTTGCCGGCGTCAATCATGGGAATGCAACTCTGCCTTTGACGGATCAGGAGGCGAAAACTGTCAAAGAGTTGCAGGACGAAGTTCTTGCCCTGCAAGGTAACTTGAAGAAATTCAAACCCGCACTCCGCAGTCGTGGACTGGTCCGCGTGCTGGATGATCGCCAGGCCGTGACTTTGAGTGAGCCCAAGGGATT
>JAAXIK010000241.1:0-793 GCA_012270385.1 Rubripirellula sp.
CGTGCAAGGGGCGTGGGCTCGACGTTGAGGAGGTGCGCCCCTACCAGAGCGGTGATGATGTGCGTTCGATCGATTGGAACGTTACCGCGAGAGCGGGTCAGCCCTTCATCAAGTTATTTCAGGAGGAACGCGAGCTCACAGTCATCTTGTTGGTGGACGCGAGCGCTTCCCTTTTTTTCGGATCCACGAGTCAAACAAAGCATGATCTCGTGACGGAACTTGCCGCAACCTTGGCATTCAGTGCAATTAAAAATCAAGATAAAGTTGGGCTCACACTCTTCTCTGAGCAGGTGGAGTACTCGTTGCCTCCACGAAAGGGAGTCAATGATGTCCTTCGATTGATTCGGGCACTGTTGCTCCATCGCTCGGAAAAGCAGGGTACGAATTTGAGAGTGGTGTTGGAACATCTCAATCGAACCGTCAAGCGTCGAAGTGTGGTTTTTTTACTGAGTGATTTTCAGGATGCGAATTTTGAGAAACCGCTACGTATTGCTGCTCGACGCCATGACCTGATTCCGATTGTCGTTTCAGATGATCGTGAGAAGGCATTACCACCGGTCGGGCTTCTGCCCCTCAGGGATGCCGAGTCGGGGGAAATTCAATGGTTCGATACATCGAGTCGTAGGCACCGCTTTCTCTTCACTCGTGCCGTGGAAAAACGAGAGCAAAACCGAGAAAATCTTTTCAAGAAATTGGGGCTTCGATCCATTCAGCTCTCCACTGGGCAGGATTACGTTGAGGCCTTGCAGCGGTTCTTTCGAAGTCGGGAGAAGCGTGCATGAAATCTCGAAAT
>JAAXIK010000241.1:803-4208 GCA_012270385.1 Rubripirellula sp.
TTTCCTGGCATGTCGGTGAAAAAATCCACGAGTTTGCTCGTTCTCACATGGTTCGGGTTAGTGCTCGGCAGCAGTTTATCGGATCTCGCTGTTTTCGCAGCGGATAACACGGAGGCAGCGGCGGTAGAGAGAACATCCGAAGACACCTCGTCCAGTGAACCCAAGTTGAAAGTGAGCTATCCATCCTCCGCGATCTTGGTAGCCGATGAGTTTGAAATCGTACTTGAAGTGGAGGTGGCTGGCCAAGCAACGGTCTCGTTCATCGATGCCCCCTTTGATGATGTCATTTATTATCAGGTGCAAGAGCCTGTTGATCAGTCCTTTTCCGTTGACCTGGAGGGTGGTCGCCGACTTTGGCGAAGACAATATCTTTTGGAATGGTATGAAGCGGGTGAGCAGAGTTTTGCAGGGTTTCAAGCGTTGGTTCACCTACCCGACCAGAACGATCCGCTGTCCTTGAATTCTGGTCCATTTCAAATTCAAGTGAAGGGCGTGGTTGAGCCAGATGCCAAATTGGATGGCTTTAAGGACCTCAGAGAATTGACTCGAGAGAATGTTTCCAAGGCACCGACTCTGCTTCTTTGGGGCGTAGGTGTTTTTTCGTTCTGCTTATTGATTGGCTTAGCGTTATGGTTCAGGAAACGGAGGAAAAGTGATTCACCGCGCGGTGTTGCTTTGATGCAGTTGCTTGCTTGGCGATCCGAGTTGGTTTCCGGGGTAACATTGAGTGGGGGTTATGAGCAGCTTGTTCGAATTTTGCGAGAGTATTTCGGATCCGTGTTTGAACTCAATTCGACGTCATCTTCGAATTTAGAATTGGTTGCTGAATTGTCAAAAGCAGATCTGCCAGAGCAGTTGATACGTCAAACGGAGCATTTTCTGCATTGTTCTGACAGGGCTCGTTTTTCCGTCGACCAGGTCAAATCATCACAGCCTTCGGGTTTAGAGGAAGTGGATACAAAACGCACTTTGGAAGATGCATCGGGGGTGGTGAGGCGTTTGATTGATGATGTCACATATTGGCAGTCTGCCCAAGAAAATGAAGGGGGTGATTGATCATGTTTCAACATCCTTGGTTCTTAATCCTTTTACTTTTGGCTCCTTTGCTAGTTTGGATGTCTCTGCGAAACCGCCGAGATCAGGGCCTGCGATTTAGCTCAGTGGTTTCGGAGTTAGAGTTGCCCGCCACTTGGCGACAGCGACTCCGTTGGTTGCCAACAGCACTGTTGATGGCAGCTTTTGTTTTCATGGTGGTTTCGCTTGCACGACCTCGTGTCGGACGGGAGCAAACATTCGTCCAAACGGAGGGGATAGCGATTGAATTGGTGGTTGACCGTTCAGGCAGCATGATGGCGTTGGATTTTCAGATTGATGGGGATCACGTTGACCGTCTTGAGGCGCTCAAGAACGTTGCTTCCAAATTTGTACTTGGCGAAGAAGACGACGAGTCAGAGACGGATCGCTTGAAGGGACGTGTTAGTGACTTAATAGGCTTGATTGTCTTCGCCGGTTATGCAGATGCCATTACACCGTTAACGCTTGATCATTCGTACCTTGTTTCGCAGCTCAATGAGACTCGTATTGTCAATGAAAGATCAGAAGATGGAACTGCGATTGGTGACGCAATTAGTTTGGGTGTGGAAAAACTCAGCACACTTGATGAGCGTTCCGGCGAAGGCGAAATTGAAAGTAAAGTGATGATCCTGCTAACGGATGGAGAGAACACGGCGGGGGAAATTGAACCCATTCAAGCTGCTGAGTTGGCAGCCGCTATGGATATCAAAATTTACACGGTGGGCATGGGTACCAAAGGCCGAGCTCCCTTTCCTGTTCGACGTACTGCTGACGGGCAGGTGCTAGTGCAGTACCAAATGGTGAACATTGATGAAGAAACCTTGCGAATAATAGCGGAGAAGACGGGAGGTCAGTACTTTCGAGCAACAGATACGGCTTCCCTGCAAGAGATCTACGAAGTGATCAATCAATTGGAGAAAACCAAAATTGAGGCGGAATCCTTTGTGGACTACAAGGAACTTGCGATTCAGTCTCATCGATATTTTGGTTCCGGTTTTCCGCCACTCCTTGTTTGTGCTTTAGCTTGCCTGTTGGTGAGAGCTGTTCTTGTGAATACGTTTTTTCGTCAGATCGTTGGCTGATCTTTGATTGATTGAAAATCTTGCGATGCTATTGGATGAAGGCCTATCAGATGGATAGTTTTGAAATCAGTCAGCTAGGGAACTTGAAATGGAGTTGGGGACTACTGTGCGTTGTGATCCTGATGACTCACGCAGCATTCTGGAAGACCCGAGCGAGACGACTATTTGCATCGAGTGAGATGATGAAGCGGATGTGGATCGATTCATCACCTCTGCGTAGCTTTTCTCAAAAATGCTGCGTCTTATTGACGATGGTATTCCTCGTGCTTTCACTCATGGATTTTCGCTGGGGGCAGGTTCAACGCGAACTGCCGCAAAGAGGGATTGAGGTGATGTTTCTACTGGACGTCTCCAAAAGCATGTTAGCTGAAGATGTGAAGCCGAACCGGCTTGAGAGAGCAAAGCAGATGATCCGCGACACCGTGGACGAAATGTCAGGGGACCGTATTGGGTTAACACTCTTCGCCGGAGAGGCGAGGCAACGAATTCCCATGACCAATCATTACGAGGAATTTAAGCTCACACTCGCCGAGGTAGGTCCCGAGGATTTGACGACCGGAGGATCTCGTCTTGGAGATGCGATCCGCGTCGCCGCTGACGGCTTTCTTGCGAAACGGAATGACCATCAAGCGATCGTAATCTTTACCGACGGGGAAGATCAGGAAAGTGATCCAGTCGGCATGGCCAAAGAGGTGTTTGAAGATCGTGGAATCCAGATTTTTCCGATTGGTTTAGGTGATTTTCGAACCGGGGGGCGTGTGCCACTGGTGGGGAGCGACGGGGATCGCTATCTGCAATTTAAGGGGGAGCAAGTTTGGTCCAAGTTGGATGGGCAAGTTCTTTCGGCAGTCGCTCAGGCTTCACAAGGCGAGTACATTCCAGCAGGCACCAAGTTGGTCAAAATGTCCGACTTCTACTACGGTTATCTTGCGGCGATCGAGCAATTGGAGTTTGAAAAGGCTACTTTTAGTCGGCTTGAGGCGAGGTACCAGTGGTTCCTCGCTCCGGCAATCCTCGCGCTTCTGATGGAGTGGTTGCTCTCTATCCGGAAGCCAATTCAAGAAGATGCGGATTTCGTCAATCCTTGAAAGTTCGTAGGGTAAGTGGGGACCCTGAACTTTTGGTCAGACAGGTAAATCGATGAAAGTGAAAGCATTAATCTTTGATTGCGACGGAACCTTAGCCGATTCCAAGCAAATCCATTTCCTTTCTTGCCGGCGCGAGTTGTTGAGTCGCTGGATCGATCTAA
>JAAXIK010000241.1:4218-12230 GCA_012270385.1 Rubripirellula sp.
CTCGATCTTCAGAGTGATGATTTTTACTCGCAGAGCGGCACGCCTTCCTCTCGGGTGATTCCCGAGATTGCAAGACTTTCAGGAGTGAAAATTGATTTCCAAGCAGCTCTCCATGACAAGGAGCGTTTTTTTCTGGAGGAGCTGCCACGACTGAATAGCATTCCCTGTGTGGTCAAGATTGCTGAGAAGTATCGCGGTGTACTTCCCATGGCCATTGCCAGTGGCGGGACTCGACGACTTGTGGAGCAACAGCTGTTGCAGATTGGGATTCTGGATTGGTTTGACACGATCGTCACCTGCGAAGATACAGTCAAACATAAGCCTGATCCCGACGTGTTTTTGGAAGCCGCTACCCGGTTGGGAGTATCCAGCGAGTGCTGTTGTGTTTTCGAAGACGGAGAGCCAGGGATACTTGCGGCAGAGCGTGCCTCCATGCTGTGCATTGATGTGAGGCCACACAGAGAGAAAGTTGATGTGGGGGATGCGGTGCTGGAGATGTTGTCACAGTTCGAGTCGGTGAATTGATACTAGAAAGTTCAATGCCTCTCCAAAATCATCTAATCCGGGTCCAACACCATGAAGCGCGTTCAGGGGGATGGAATACTCGGATTTGGCTTGTCAAAATCTGTTCGTCCGGGAATTCGCGTCAATATTCCTTCGAAGATCAAGCTCCTATCTTGCTTTGAGCTGATACGGAAGGAGTGTCAAGCCAGCAATGATGAGTAGAAGTGACTGCGTTTTCCACCTTTCAAAGACTTCGCGGTATCGCGTCATGGTAAGATTTTGTAAGAAACGTGGAATGATAAAATCCACGCATGCTTCTACAGAGCAACCGATTTGCTGATCCGAGTCGCCTGTCAGTTATTCATGAACTAGAGAGAGATACTTTGAGTAATCCACAGCCGATAAAAAAGACTGCTCCTCCATTCGATTTAGAAGTGAAGGATGCCCAGTTAATTTTTAACAGTGTTTGGAAAGAGCTCGAAGAGGCTCACGGTCGAGTGAACCTTAGATTTCCCCGTGAACTGATTTTGCTTGGTGGGGCACCCGGTGCGGGGAAAGGAACCAACACCGACTTTATCAGGAAGGTGAGAGATATTCCTGAGGAACCGATTGTCGTCAGTGAATTGCTAAACAGTCCTGAAGCCAAATCGATCAAAGCGCAGGGAGGGATGGTTGGTGACCGTGAGGTTGTTGGACTGGTTTTTCGAAAACTTCTAGAGAGCCAATTTCAGAGTGGAGCGATCTTGGATGGTTTTCCAAGAACGAACGTGCAAGTCGAATGCTTGAAAATGCTTTTTGACCGGATGATTTCGCTTCGACGAGAATTTGCCGACCAGCCCGAGGCGGTCCATTTCAAACAACCCGTATTTCACATCATGGTCTTGTTTGTTGATGAAGCTGAAAGTGTCGCAAGGCAACTGAAGCGAGGCCGTCAGACCATCGCTCATAATGAAGAGGTTCAGCGATCTGGTGTCGGTTCGGTTTGGGAAGAACGTCCCACTGATTTCAATGAAGACCTTGCGAAGAATCGTTACCGAGTCTTCAAAGAGCAAACCTACAACGCGCTTGTCTCCTTGAAGCAGTTCTTCCATTACCACTTTATCAACGCCCAGGCTCCTCTTGAGATTGTGCAGGATAATATCTTGCACGAACTTGAGTACCAAAGTTCCTTAGAACTGGATCCTCGAACATTTCACAGTTTGCAATCGATTCCACTGGCAAGTGAAATCGTGAGTCACGCCAGGCGTGATCTGGTGACTCGGTTGGATCTCTATGAAATTGAACAGACCGAACTGTTTCATCGAGTAGTCGAGTACATAGAAGACCGCATGATGCCCATTGTAATGCGACATGCAATCAGCGGTCATGCGAACATCAACTCCGAGGATCTAATCTGGGAAGATAATGATGCTCTTGCCATGTTGATTGACGTGTTTTCAGAGCGAGGTTATCACGCAACCGTGGATGTTCGCCGGCACGATGTGCCTGAGAGATTTGACTTGGAGACCGGAAAGATCGAGTACTATCAGAAGAAAGTCTTTCGCTTTATTATCCGCTTCGCCGGTTCAGAGATCCGTCGAGGCTAATTCTTCGATCTTTTCGGCCGAAAGCCGGAGCAAAGCTTTTGCTTCCGGCTGAAATTCAGCTCACCCTTACCACCGGTGAGTGCTCTCACCAGCTGGATTCGATCCATTATTCTGGGACCTGGACAACTTCTCGACCTGCACGAGTCGAGAGGTCTTGCCAAAGTTGTCTATCAATCGATTCGGTTACAAAGCGAACTGAGCCGTCAAGGAGCGATGCATTGACACCACCCGTGTGATGACTCCGTGAGGTGATTGCAGCGTAGGTCGTTCTGTCCGATGACTTACCTTCCCGCATGTTGGTCCAATCGACGTCGTACTCAACATCGTTCAGCTCGCAGAGAACTTTGTGGTTCGGTGGAAATGCAGTGGTAAATCCACTCTGATGAACACGTCCATCGACCCATTCGGTATGGCCGGTCTCGATCTTGAATGATCCTGCGAGCAAGCAAATCTCCGAAGAGACCTGTGGCAGATCCATTTTCCCTTCTTGGCCTAAATCACGAAAATAGGGTGTCCAAGCCTTTACTTCAGAGAAGGCCAAGGTGTTGGCCAGCCCGTCCAAAATATCTCGGAACCGTGAGGTTTGGTTCGTTTTGAAGGCTCCAACGCCGGATTGTTGGTCGATCGGGCTATAAACCTTCCAGATCCCCGCATTGTAGGCGTAATTCAGAGGATAGTAGTACGGATTGCCGTCGTTATCGACCCTCGCAAAATCTAAAGGTTCGCTGGGGCAGAGATAAGTCGGCACCCTGAAACTTGAGATGGGAAGGCGTTCGTTGTTAACACGAATCGTTGCCTGTTTGTAGCCGATGGAGAAATTAACTCCCTCTGCGAGTCCCAAAGCCTCAATGTTTGGCAAGATTCTCGCCTGAAGCGACCAACCATCAGGGGATTGGCTAGGCCGACTCCAAGCCGCGGGGAGCCGTTTCATTGAAGATTCGTAGGTATGTACTGCCAAAATCACTTGTTTGAGATTGTTTTGGCAGCTCATCCGTCTCGCGGCTTCTCTTGCTGCCTGCACAGCTGGAAGCAAAAGACCGATCAGAATTCCGATGATTGCGATCACCACAAGAAGTTCAACGAGTGTGAAACCCGCGTTTTTCCTGTGATCTAAGTTTGCGATGCGATTCGCCATGATCTGTGTCTACGCCATAGAAAAAAGGTCTTCGGTATCCCCCGAGAAATCCATCATCCATGCAGTGAGCTGTTCAAACGCTGTAGAACGACATTCCAACTGACTTCCGATGGGTCGGAGGGGTTCGAGGGCCTGGCTGGCTGGCTACACAGCTTTTTCAAGCTATCAATCGCTGGCTTGCTTAGCCGGCTGTCCTGCTATTGAGAACAGTTATCAATAAGCTAATGGAATCGACTGACGAAGCAAGAGTTTGCTAGTGAAAATAGGGGAAAAAAAGGACTTTTTCCTTTCCCAATCGGTACGATCCTAACCGAGCTAGGTCGCGTAATCCGAAAACCACGGGATCTCGGTCGAGAATGAACGAGAAGATGCTAGGTGACTGCTTGCAGGTAATCGCCGGAAATCAGGCCTTTCTCAGCCAAATCGGACCAAAACGCCGCAGGTAATTCTTGCGTAGCTGCGTCGATCATGCTCTGTACCCGTTGAGGTTTACTGGTGCTCAATGCAACGGAGGTTACCGCCGGGTGAGATCTGCCAAAGCTCACCGCAGCGTCGAAAACAGAGACCGCGTGGTGCTCGCAGCAAGCGGTGAACTGTTCTCTCCAGCGCAGTCTCTTCTGATCTTCCTTGTCGGTTGGATCAATCGGTCGGTAGTCGAAAAACGGCCCTCCAGAGAGAAATCCACCATGCATCACTGCCGAGTTAATCAGTCCAACTTCACGATCCTTAAGCTGATCCAGGAACTGAATCAGTTCGGGTGGGTGATTCAGGACGGTGAAGCTGTTCGCCATCATGATCCAGTCGAACTCGCAGCTCTCGCTAAGTTCCTGAATGACTCGCCAATCCTTAGCGCCGACCCCCGCCCCTTGGACTTCTCCAGCATCTCGCAATTCCTCTAATGCGCGAAACGCACCGATCAGATTCTCTTTGCGTTCGTGGCGTTCACCTGAGTTAGCAGCCGCAGCCAAGTACTCATCAGGATCATGAAGGCTGACCAATGCCGGGCGATAGGGAGAGAGCATTCGGCAGCCGTCTTCGTGGCATCGCAAAATACCGTCATAGCTAATATCTTGGACAGCATCATTTTGGAGTCCAATCCAAACTCCCGGCTCGAAGGTAGGTTCCGGAGTTTTTAGAGGCGTTCGACGCCATGCAAGTTTGTTCGTGATCACCACGTCTTCTTGCCGAACCTCGAGCTTTTGAAGTTCACGAGATAGTACTTCCAGTGCCATGCCCGCACCGTATTTCCCTGCCGAATCGATCGCGACCGGTGATGGCATTTTCTCCATCCAAGTTTTCACCAGGTCATGTTTGGATGCATCTGACATTTCGACAAACAAATTGCCAAGGCAGGTGGTTCCAAAGACCACGGGTGGAATGGAGAGGTCTGTGCGGCCGAGTTTGCGAAGATGGGATTGCATTCGGTTGATCGAAGGATTGGCGGGATGGGAAATGTTTACGAGCTTGTCATGGCTAGGACTCAGATTGAGATCACGCCACTTCAATGATTCCCTTAATCACTCCTGTTTCAGGTTTGATGAGCTCATCAAAATCGTCCGCAACGGTATCAAAGGTTGTTCGATGGGTAATCCAAGGATCCGTTTTGATCACGCCCTGTTCAATCAGCTGGATGATTCGTGTGAAATCGGGAGGGAGTGCATTGCGAGAGGCTAGAATGGAAGCTTCTGGTCGATGGAGCACAGGATGGCGGAACTTTACCTCTTCCGTGGTGATGCCCACAAAAACTAATTTTCCGGTAAAAGCAGTGTATCCAAGTGCATTGGACATCGAATGTTGATTACCAGTCGCATCGGTGACGACCTGATACATCGATCCATCGGTGAGGGCCTGCATTTGCTCCACTTCAGATCCATCGCCTTTGAATAAAATGGTGTTTTCAATTCCATAGTTGGCTCGAACAAAATCGAGTCTGGCTGGGTTCATGTCCATCACGCTAATCTTGGCATCAGTCAGACGAGCGAACTCTAAAGTGGCAAGACCGATGGGTCCCATTCCGATAATTAACGCATGATCCCCACCGGTGGGAGCTCCTCTGTCGTTCGCATGGCACCCAATTGCAAGTGTCTCTACCAAGGCTAGTTGATCGTAATTGAGTTCCTGTGACGCGTGAAGCTTATCCGCTCGGATGTTGAAGGCTTCGCAAAGCCCACCGTCCATCATCACACCAATCACCTTGAGGTTCTGGCAGCAATTAATCGCGCCCCGCTTGCAGGCGTAGCACTCTCCGCAATTCATGTAAGGCTCTACACTGCAGCGGTCGCCAACTTTCACGTTGGTGACTCCCTCACCAACAGCCACCACCTCTACCCCGAGTTCGTGCCCCGGGATCCGCGGAAAATCAAAGAATGGAAACTTTCCGAGATAGCAGGAGATATCCGTGCCACAAATTCCCATGCGATGTGTTTTTACGGTGACTTCACCGGGCGCCGGATCACTCGGTTCAGGAATGTCAATGGAACGAATAGTTTTGATGTCAGAAAATTGAATCGCACGCATAGTATTGAAGGGTTCTCGTTGAATGAATAAAGAATGCGAATACATGTTTCACCGTAGACAGATGAAACTCATGATGATTTTGATTTGCTTTTGCACGTCGAGCTATCGCCCTCGATTGACACGGCAAGTTAAGAAGCGGTATCGAGTTGGTAGGCTTTGATCGCATTGTTGAAGAAGAAATCTTCCTGCTCCGAATCTGATAATTCGCTTGCTAGTTCCTTCACGATTTGAAGCCATCCGCGATGCTCTGTTTTCAGTAAACAGACCGGCCAGTCACTACCAAACATTAATCTCTTTGGAGTGAAAGCTTCTAACGCAGTTTCCCAGTAGGGTCGTACGCTGTGAATATCCCAGCTTGGATCCCGAATTTCGGTCACCACCCCAGAGAACTTGCAGGTGAGGTTTTCGCGTTCCGCAATTTTTGCGAAATCTCGCTTCCACTGCTCATCGAAGGAGGCTTGGCGAATGGTGGGCTTGGCGATGTGGTCAAGGATCATTGACTGATCCGCGTGAAGGTCGGCAAATTGGATTGCAGCAGGGAGTTGGCGGCCGTAGATGAGAATATCGTAGACCAAGTCACGCTCTCGTAGTTCGGAAATGCCTCGGTTGAAGTCTTCTCGCAGTAGGAATTCGTCATCGGGTTCATCCTGTACGACGTGCCGTACACCTTTGAGCAGGTTTGAGTCCGAATAACGGTCGAGCACCTCTCCTACGTTGGGTGAACATAGAGGAACCCAACCGACTACTCCTTTAATCAAAGGCTCTTGAGTACCCATCTGAAGTAACGCGTCGGTTTCTTCGAGGCTCTGTCTCGCTTGGACAGATACAAATCCGTGTACGCCGTTGACTTCGGCAAGCTTTCGCAGTTCTTGAGTTCCGAAGTCCTGCTTAAGGATGTTCATTTGATCATTGATCCATCCGTATTCTTGCTCGGAGTAATTCCAAAGATGGTGGTGACTGTCAATCAGCATTTGAGTTGGGTTCGTCTGAAGAGTTTGAGTCGGGTGTGCGAAATTGTGAGTCCACGTATCCATACTCTACCACATGAAATGGATGACGCAGAATCGTTGTTCTGGGCCCAACTGTTGGAATCCTTACAAGCCGGTCGACTTGCAATAGTGGATGACTTTCACTGGTTTTGCAGCTGCCTGATCCTGATTGCCGATGCTTCCTTTGTTTCCCAATCCAATCCCGACTCCGTCGAGTCCATGGATAATGCAAGGTGACGAAGGCAGGCAACTTCCCAATAGCAGGCCTTCACGAAGTGACAGTGCATTCATTCCTTGGCCAAGGCTGGGTCATTCCATGTGATCGTTGTTATGTCATCACTTCAAGCCCCGCAATCTGCGGAGACCGCTACGGCTCCAAATGTATCCGCTGAGACCAAGAGTACCAAAGCTCGCGCTTCCGCGGTGAGAGAACGTTCGGCTCAATCCCCACTCGAGACCTATCTCCGAGAGATCAATGAGACCGCTCTGCTGACGGCTCAGGAAGAGCTCGATCTTGCTGCCCAGATTGGGCAGGGTGACGTTCTTGCTCGAGACCGAATGGTGCGTGCAAACCTCCGCTTGGTTGTCAACATCGCGAGAGGCTACACCGGTAAGGGGTTAGGGCTTCAGGATCTTATCGAAGAGGGCAATCTTGGTTTGTTGCGAGCGGTTGAGGGCTTTGACCCGACGATGGGCACTCGCTTTAGCACCTACGCGAGCTATTGGATTAAGCAGTCGATCAAAAGGTCACTGATCAATAGTGCGAAAACGATTCGAATCCCGGCTTACATGGTCGAATTGTTGAGCAAGTGGCGGCGAGCGACCGCAAGATTGAGTGAGGAACTGGGACGCACACCTACGAATGAAGAGGTAGCCCGAGTGCTGGGGTTACCCAAGAAAAAATTACCCATCATTCGCAAGGCGATTCGAATCAATAACAGCACACCGCAGAGCGATCAATCTGAATCTGGGTGGTCTCTCGGCGAAATGGTGATGGATGAGCGTCTCAAGGCTCCTGATGAAGAGATGTTGGATCATGACATTCTTAGTCACGCCATGGAATTGCTGGATGATCTCGATGAACGCGAAGCGACTGTGTTGAAGTTGCGTTTTGGACTCGAGGGTGACGAGCCGCGTACATTGAAAGAGATCGGTGAAGAGCTTGGGTTGACTCGAGAACGTGTTCGACAGATTGAAACCGAAGCTCTGAGACGACTCGCCGACGGGCTAACCGATCCGCGCGAGCAGTTTTGAGATCGAAGTCGCATCGTTTCTGTAACG
>JAAXIK010000186.1 GCA_012270385.1 Rubripirellula sp.
GGTCATGGTGATCATGGTGAGGGCCCTATTCTTGAAGCCGATCTGCCAAGAGAACCTCAATTCTTGGTCGATCAAGACCAGGAATACTATGAATTAATCGACAAAATTGTCGCAAAGAAACCAGGGGCGATAAAAGAGTTTAAAGAGAAATATGGGATTCTTAAGAAGGACCTGAGAACCTTGTTGGCAAAATGGGGGGTAGAGAATGTTCCCCAGGAAGAAGTCGGTAGTGGTGAGATTGTTGACTATGTACCCCTGGATTCAACGTTTCGACTTCAAAGTAATCCGGGGGCAAAAAAGACGATCTATGATGATTTGCATGCCGATACCGCCAATGGAACATCCTGGAACAACGCTTATGGCGATTTGATTGTCTCCCCGGCGTATGACATTGATGGCGATCCATTAAGCTTCAGTGTAAGCGAACTGGAGCGCATTCAGAATATTTACGCTCGCGTCTCGGAAGATTTTGCCGGATTTGATGTAAACGTCACAACGGAAGACCCTGGAGAATCAGCTCTAGTTAATACTGGAGGAGGGGATGATCAGTGGGGTATTCGAGTTGTCATTACAGTCTATGATTTCGCAAACTGTGGGTGTGGAGGTTTCGCCTACGTCGGTATTTGCAATTGGAACTATCAAAGTGATGTAGCCAGTGATACACCCACCTATGTCTTCAACACAAGCGAGATTGGCGTAGCTGCTGCCATCAGCCATGAAGTCGGCCACACACTTGGTTTATCCCACGATGGCACGACTGCTGACAATCCAGTTCAGCCGAGTGTTGGCTATTACAACGGACATGGATCGGGCGAAACAGGCTGGGGGCCCATTATGGGTGCCGGCTATTACTCGAATGTCACGACATGGGATAGGGGCGAATATATCGGGGCTAACAACGGGGAAGATGACATCGGGATCATCACCACAAACAATGGATTCGGTTTTAGATCAGACGATCATGGCGATACATTTACAGATGCATCTGAAATAGATTATGTGGGTTCAAATGCAATCGATTCTTCTCTCATAGATGTATCGCTTTATGGAGTGATTGAGAATCAATTTGATCTCGATATGATCCGCTTCGATACAGGTGCAGGTGAGATCTCCTTTTTAGTCAATTCCTACGTCAATTTGGCTTACGTATCTAATGATGATGGCTCCTATAGCAGCGCGCTGGCAGAAACCTATTTCAGCACCTCTTGGTCATCCAATCAGGGCAGCAATCTTGATGTTGAGCTGAGACTTTACGACTCGATTGGAAACGTTTTAGCAATTTCGAATCCAACGGGTCTTAACGCATCGCTCACCCAACAGGTTGAAGCTGGCTCCTACTATCTAAGTGAGGATGGCAGAGGCTTTGGTGATCCGTCGCTAGATCCTCCAACCGGATACACCGACTATGCGAGTATTGGACAGTACTTTGTATCCGGTACCGTCAATCCGACTGGCCTGACACTCAGTGTCATTGCAGATTCTGCTGACAAGGCTGAAGGCAATACGGGGTCTACACCATTCACGTTCATCATCACCATGAGCGACGCACAATTGGATGCGGTGACTGTTAATTGGACAGTCATTGACATCGGTGGTGCTGATTCCTCAGACTTTTTTGGAGGCCAACTTCCAGAAGGTCAAGTAACGTTTGAACCCGGCGTTACCAGTATCCCGATCACGATCAACGTCAATGGTGACATTGAAGTTGAAGCGAATGAGGCCTTTGCAGTCCAGCTCAGCTCACCATCGCTTGGAGATGTTTTCTCTGAGGCCGTTGGTAACATCCAAGCTGACGATGCAGTGCTTCAGGGTCGAGTCTGGAATGACCAGAACGCCGATGGTGCTGTCAATGCTGGCGAGGTTGGCCTTGCAGGCGTTACCGTTTTCCTCGATGTTAATAGTAACGCCGTCCTCGATGCAGGTGAAGTTTCCACTTTGACAGATACAAGCGGTGATTATTCGTTCGCTGTCGCTCCTGGCACCTATAAAATTACGACTGACTTAACACCCAATCAAACTCAGACATTCTCAAGCGGCTTCAACACAGCAAGTGCACCTGACGATTTTGCAGCTGGCTCTTTGCTGAATGCTGTGAATGCATACGCGACCTTGAGTGCGGTTGGTTCCGATGTCGCGAATAATAACGTTACTGCGACGTCTGCTGACGACACATCGACGGGATCCTTGAACTTTGGTAGTTCATGGAATGGTGGTCTCTGGAACACGGGCAATGCAGAACTTCGTGTTGATTTCGTCTCGCCAGTAAATCAAGTGAGTATCGATTTCATCTCGGATGACTCGTCTGATTTTGGTCATCTTCGCGCCTACAGCTCCACCGGTGTGCTTGTGGACGAGTATGTGACGAGTGATCTGGGAACCGGTGTCGTGGACACCATGACGATCTCACG
>JAAXIK010000167.1 GCA_012270385.1 Rubripirellula sp.
CACGTTGGTAAGTCCTGTGGGGTTCGTGGCATCCAAACCAGAAGCAGAATGGCTGATCATCCTCCCGCTCCGTCAGGAACTGCTCAAAATTTGTTGCATAGTCAGTGGATGAAATTCCGCTTGGTGATTTCATTTTTGCGCTACTATAGGTTTTGCCAGCGGGGTTGTGCGGCCAATCGGAATGTTTGCCAGGCCCCCAGCCTTTCCCCGTCATCCCAACGAAGTAACCCGAATGCTCAAGCTGCTCAGTAAAGACAGGAAGGTCTCGAGGGAAGTCGCTGGCATGAGTCCCTGCTGCACCGATTTGCCAGATTTCGCGGCCGGTTAGAAATGCCGCTCTCATGGGGCTGCAACCCGGTGCAGGGGTGAAAGCAGAGTGGAACAGAATGCCTTGTTTGGCGACGGAGTCAAATGCTGGAGTATGAATACCTTGTGTGCCGTACGCGGACGCGTACGGGAATGATTGGTCATCCGCAATTGCGATCAGAATATTAGGCCTTTTCGCGCTAGCGAGCCTGTTCTGGGCAAGCAGAAAGACAAGAGCGGAAAGACCAATCATTGTGGTTCGTTTGATGGATTCAGTGACGAGGAAACTGTTCGGACTCATAAGTCGTGGCTTTCTGTTGGCTGGCTGGATCGAGCGTCAAAGGATGCTTCGGTGCGTTCTAATCATCGGCGCTGAAGGAAGTTTAACGGATCGGCCCGATCTTCACCGAAGGCATTGGAAGTTTGTGCAACCTAGGTGCATAAAAAAACCCCGAATCCTATTGAATAGGACCCGGGGTTTGAGAAAACACTGCAACAGATTACCGACGATCTTCACCATCTACCTAAATGAAAATCATCTCATCTGCAGTATGATCTCAGCCTCTTTTGCTTGACCGCTCACCGTAAGACGACTTAACCCAATTCCATCGCAAGTAAGTCAGCGGTTTGAGAAAAATCAGGGAAGCATGACAGCCATTTGGTCCATGCAATGCCGGAGTGTCCACGCTCTTCTCGAAGCGAATCGCTGATGACGAGCTTTGGTAATCGCTGAGTGCATGCTGGCACGCAGTGAAGGGTTATCCGTCATCTCCATGACAGATACTAAAGTTTGTTCATAGAGATCCGCACAGGCTCCGTGATGGCCTGAGTTGTACATCGGAACTCCGCGAGCGATTGCACCGTTAATCATTTCCCTGCAGCTCACTTTCTTCTCGGTGGGCAGCAGTACTTCATCAATAACATGGACAACCCCGTTAGATGCATCAATGTCGGTAACAAGTAGATTGGCAGAATTGACGGTAGCCCCGGTGCTGTCAGCCTGAATCTTTACGGCTTGCCCTTGAACCGTTTTTGCGGCTCCAGCGCTAAGAGCATCCACTGCGTAAATACGTCCAGGGACAACGTGGTAGGTCAGTACTTCAACTAGCTTCGCCTTATTTTCCGGCTTCAATAGCGTTTCGACAGCGCCCGCTGGCAATTTGGCAAAAGCTTCGGCAGTAGGGGCGAAGACAGTGAGTGGACCCTCTCCACTGAGGGTCTCTACGAGACCCGCAGCCGTGGCGGCAGCAAGAAGGGTATTAAAGGTTCCAGCCTTCTTCGCAACCGCTGGAATGGTTGCATCCACAGGCATGATCACCTGATCGATGATGTGGATCACTCCGTTATCGCATTCGATATCGGCAGTGACCAGTTTCGCGCCGTCAAGCATGATTTGCCCACCATCCAGCTCGCAGTCAACTCGCTGGCCATTGACCGATACCCCGCCACCAGCGGCCAGAGCGTCTTTAGCTAAAACTTTCCCAGGAATAACGTGGAAAGTTAGGATGGCGGTTAGCTGTTCGCGATTCTCTGGCTTGACCAATTCCGCTACCGTACCTTCAGGTAGTTTAGCGAACGCCTCGTCGCTCGGTGCGAGAACCGTGAAAGGACCATCGCCTTTCAAAACGTCTACCAGTTCGGCTGCTTGTACGGCCGCAACCAAAGTCTTGAATTGACCGGCTGATACAGCAGTGTCAACGATATCAGCCCCATGACTTGTAGGTAGCCAAGCTGTACCCAGTATGAAAGCTATCGCAAAATTTTTCCAAGATCTCATTTCCCGCTCCGCCAAAGGCTTGTGTGATGTGCAATGAATCGCCGATGACAACGGGTCAGTTTGACCGGGTATCATTAGCCAAGCATTATTGCGCGATGGCAAGTCCACAGATTTACGTGGCATAGAGCGAGGTATTGTTGAATCGCGTTGGATTCGGCAAATGAGGCGTCAGATTTGGGGTGGGTCGCCATCGCTCGCAACGCTGAGGGTTGCAGGGCGAACTACTTCCCCTCTGATTTCCATTTCTTCATGACCTCAATGTTCTTTTGGTACTGCTGGAACGCCTCGGGGTTTTTGCGTTTCAGACGTTGCGTGGCCACCTCCATATCGCTGTCATACATGGCATCATCCTCGGGGATTCGACCAAGGTCACCCGACTGGATTTCCCACTTTTCGAGAATTCCCCTCAGCTGGACAAGTATCTCCTTCATCGAGTCTCTGTCGGACACATTGTTCACTTCCCAAGGATCACTCGGTAAGTGGTAGAGCTCCTCGGTCGGTCTTCTCGATTGAAGCTGTAGTGATTGCACTGCATTCAATTTTCCTTCACGGTAGAGTTCTCTCAGGATTGGCATGAACGGCTTCGAGTCCTTGTAGTTGCTTGGTTGCAGGTAGGGCCGTTCAGGGTAGCTGTTTCTAATGTATTTCCACTCGCCCATTCGTACGCTTCGTATTCGATCCACGGTTTCATCGCAGCGATCTCGTGCGGAAACGACAAACGGTCGCATTTGTTCTGATCCACCAAATACCGATCGAGCTTGCATCCAGTCGGGGATCGGAATGCCTGCCAGATCAAGTGAGGTTGCAGCAAGATCAATATGGGCAATGAACTCTTGACGCACTTTCGGTTTGGGGAAGTGTTTCTGTGACCAGATAACAAAGGGGATGTGGATACCCTCCTCGTATAGAAATTGTTTGCCTCTTGCGTGACTAATTCCATGGTCGGTGAGAAAGAAGATGATGGAATCCTTCAGGACATCATCACGACGAAGGCGTTGCAAAATCCTGCCGACTTCGATGTCCGTGTAATTGACCGAGTCGATGTACTGCGCCCAGTCTTCGCGGACGACCGGGTGGTCCGGATAGTAGGGAGGGAGAGTAATCTTGCTGCGATCGACGAGTTGATGATTCAGGCCCGTTTTCGCTTCCTCGTATGACGCAGGAATATTCCTGAGTTTGCCACCGCGAAGATGGTATTGTGCAAAAAAGGGCTGGTTGGGTTTTCGGTCACGGTAGCTGATTCCGTGATAGAGTTCTTTGGGGTCATAGCTGAAGTTATAGTCTTGCTTGCCGTTTCTTTCGCCACTGGCATCCGCAATGCAGGTGTAATAGCCTGCTTGACGGAACAACTCAGGCACTGTGATCACATCCTTGGGCAGTTGAATCTTAAGTCGGCCACGCCCGCTTCGATGATGGTGAGCGCCGATTGCAGTCTGGTACATTCCGGTAATCATGGCTGATCGAAATGTGGAGCAGACCGGCGCGGTGGCGTAAGCATTCTCAAATACAATGCCTTCCCGTGCTAGCTGATCTACATGGGGTGTACGCGCGAGCGGTTCACCTTGATATCCAAAATGACTCGACATGTCATCGACCACGATCCAGACGATATTCGGTCTCTCTTGGTTGGCGAAAACGCGACTGTCATTGAAGATCGCGCAAGAGAAAAAGACGAGCACGGAGGTAAAAAGGTCGCAACGGAACATATCAGGTTTGAATTTTGGGGGACTAAGATTTCAAGTCCTGATAGCATCTCATGGTCTGTGCCGCCGTGCTATCCCATGTAAATTCGCTGGCGCGTTGTTTGCCTTTTTGAATCAATCGACTGTGTTCGGTTTTCGGCATTTTGATGGCCATTTCAATCAATTCAGCCAAATGCCGAAAGTCTAATGGATCAAAGTGGTATGCCGCTCCTCCGCAGATCTCGCGAAGAGCATCGCAATTCGATGCAAGGACGATGCAGCCCGACTCCATCGCTTCCACCGCTGGAAGACCAAAACCCTCCATTTGGGACGGGAACACGAACGCAATTGAGTTCTTGTAAAGGCTTTTTAGCGTACTGTCTGCAACGTGACTCAGAGTTAAAAACCCAGGTTCCTGCTTGTCGATCCCGAGTGTGTTAGCCTCTCGTTCAGAGAGTGGGGGTCCGGTTGCAACCAGAAGTAGGTCGGGGTGAACGGATTTGATCTGCTTCCACGCGGACCATATCGCACCGAAATTCTTGTATCCCCGTCTTTGTCCAACAAACAGAATGTAGGGCCGATCTTTCAACTCTGGGGGTACTCCGGTGTCGCTCACCGCAGAGAATGAATTGCCAAGTTTTGTGATTCTTGTTTTTTGTTCCACCCCCGGGTAACGATTGCAAAGGTCATCGAAAGTGGTTTCTGAGATACACAAAAGTTGGTCGGCTATTTCAATCGACTGTTTTAACCAACGACGGTGTTTGCCTTTTTTATCGAGTTCCGGAAACTTCTCGTAAATCAGATCATAAACTGTGACCACGATCGGCGCATTCATTCGTTGAAGGGGACGTTGGCAAAGTCCACAGTGAAACGTCCAGTGATGGATATCCGCGTTCATCTGTTCAAGTTGTCTGTCCAATTTGGACCACTGAGAACGCCGCCAATATCGTCCCAAAAGTTTTTCTGTAAGCGCCCCGGGGAGAGGGAATTCAATCTCGCTTGTTAGCGTGGTCTGATTGGGATGAAGAGAAGGCACTTCTGTACCTTCTGCGAGCAAAATGCAAGGATGATACTCTTGCTCAAGTCGACTGATGATTTCATTGAAGTATCTTGCGATCCCACCAAATGGCAGTAACTGGTAGATGAATCCTTCGTAGCCGATTCTCATGGGCACGCTTCCCTTCACGCATCTGGTTGCAGCTTAATACGGTACTTGATTTTACCCACGAGGCCCAACTTGGCGAGGCTCAACTTGGCGAGGGTCCACTGGTTTTGAGAGGATTGATAACGATTGATTGACGAGCTATGGATAAGCCGTGTTTTTGTTATGATACGCCTCCATGTCCAATTGGATGTTGGGATGAATAGGTACACGCAAGCTTCTAAATTCCAGCCAGGGGCTTTTGGAGGTGCGGCAGGATGCCAAGCGTTGCCGGTGGACACTTCCGAATCGAGTATCCCAAGCAATTGCATGGAAGCTTTGTTTTCCTTGGAGCTAATTTGCACGCAGTCGCTTTAAAAACTTCTTCTTTGCTAACTGAGTTGATGAGTTAATGGAACCATCCAAAATTACAATTACCGCGGCAAGGGTGACTGACCTGCGAGTCCCTACTTCTGACCAACTATTGGGTTCGGATCCATTTCATAAGAAACCCGACTATTCGTCGGCAGTATTGCATCTGGATACCAATACAGATTTAACGGGTACCTCAATTGTCTTTACCGCTGGTGCGGGGACAGACTGGATCTGCCATGGTATACAGGACTTGTGTCAGCTGATCATCGGTAGCAGTCTCGAGGATTTTTCCAAGGCACCTATTCGTCTCTATCGACGTCTGATCGATCATCACCAACTTCGTTGGTTGCATGATGGTGTATTTCGCATGGCTGCCGGCGCGGTCTTAAATGCGATGTGGGATTTATGGGCCAAGTCAGAACGCAAGCCGTTGTGGAAGTTGCTTGTTGACTTGGATCCTGAATTTGTCGTGGATTGCATCGACTGGAGATATATCGGCGATGCGATCACTCGGTCGGAGGCTTTAGAACTCCTATCTTCGAATCGTTTGAATCTTGAGAGACGCGAGCGAGAAATGTTATCTCGCGGACCCAAAGCTTATTGTACTGCGGGTTGGCTGGGGCTAAGCGACGAGCAGATTTTAGAATCCATCCAGAAATTGATGAAGCAAGGATTTGACTCTTTCAAACTGAAAGTCGGGCAAGATCTTGATCATGACCTGAAACGGATTCGCTTCATGAATGAGGCCTTGGATGATCGGTGCAATTTGATGGTGGATGCGAACCAATATTGGGGGCTCAGCGAGGCGAAGCGTCACTTGTCCGAATATCAGGGTTTAGGTTTGAAGTGGATCGAAGAGCCAATCGCGCGAGATGATGTGCTGGGGTATGTTGAGCTTTCAGAAGAGTTTGCAGATGCTGAGTTTGATTTCGCCTGCGGAGAGCAAGCCGCATCCCCGGTTATTTTTAAGCAACTACTGAAGAGCGGTGCAATCAAGTACTGCCAAATTGATGCTGTCAGGGTCGCGGGTGTAAACGATGTCATGGCGATCGTTCTCATGGGAGCAAAATATAATGTGCCAGTCTGTCCACCCTGAGGTGGAATCGCGTTGTGCAGCATGATTCAACATTACGGAATGTGGGATCAGATCGCGGTTGCCGGTCACTCCCAGACTCAGCTTGTCGAATATATCGATTTCTTGCAGGAGTCAGTCGAACATCCGCTGGCTGTCAGCGATGGACATTATGTGGCACCAAGCGTCCCAGGTTGGGGTTTGGAATTCAAAGCCTCCTTTATAGAGCAGCACACCTATCCAGAGGGTAATGCTTGGGTTTCGCGGCCTGAAAACCAGAAAGGCTCTCTCTTCGAAGTCGAGCAGGATTAACGGCCTGGGCTGATCTATTCGCTGGGATTTTTTTGCTTCTCCGTTGGCACATAGGGTGAATCATGTTTGAGGTTTTTATTTCGAGGTGCTCACGATATTTTGCGATCTCGCTGTTCTTTCTTCTGCACTTCGAAGGTGATCCTTCTTGGGACGCTAAAGCCGAGGTTGGCTCTCTGCGACCCAACGAATTCGTTAATCCCATCGGTGAGGGTGCTGACCCATGGGTCATTCGAGATCCACATCAACCGAGATACCTTTGGTGCATGAGTGAGGGGAATCAGGCGATTGCTATTCATGTGAGTGATTCCGTCTCTTCAATGGGTAAGAAAACGGTGGTCTGGGAAGCACCAGCGGATGGACCTTATTCAAAAGAGGTCTGGGCACCTGAACTTCATTTCGTGGAGGGTAAATGGCGAATCTATTTCGCCGCTTCAGATGGGCAGAACAAAAATCATCTCGCTTACGTTCTAACCGCCGTCGGTGAGGATCCATTGGGTGACTACGACTTGAGTGGCCCTTTTGCGACCGGTGAGGGGCAGGATGGCAGATCACCTAACCTTTGGGCTATCGACATGACCGTCTTTGAGCACCAGCAGAAACTTTATGCCGTATGGTCAGGTTGGGATCAGGTCGATTCCGATCGACAGTACCTCTACATCGCACCAATGGATTCGCCCACGAGTTTATCGGGTCCCAGGGTTCGTCTTTGTAGCAATGATGATTATTTGTGGGAGAGAGTGGAGCCCGTGAAATCGAAGCGAGGTTTAAATGAGGCCCCACAAGTCTTTATGTCCAAGCAACGATTGTCGGTAACCTATTCCTGTGGTGCCTCTTGGCTGCCCACTTACAAGCTTGGCATGCTTGAATTGACTGGGGACGATCCACTCTCACCTGCGTCCTGGACCAAGAGGAAGGATCCGATTTTTACCGGGACCGATTCGACTTACGGTGTTGGTCATTCCTGTTTCGTTCGATCTTTAGATGGTAGGCAATGGTGGCACGTTTATCATGCTAAACGTGATCGTAACCCGGGCTGGCGACGGTACGTTTTCGCACAACCCATGAAGGTGGGCAGTAGGGGTTTGCCTGTGTTGGGGTCACCCGTCGATTCGAATACAATCATGTTACGGCCAAGCGGTTCCAAGCAGCACGTTCAACCTACTTCCATGGACGACTACGAGTACTTTGGACATCATCAGATGCTCAGAGCGACTCCGGACAGTATTCGATTGGGAGTTCAGCCCAATGCGCCCATCAACACTTATCGATCGGGTGAAAAGGTGGTCTTTTCGGGAGCTGTTTCCGGCGACTTTGAAGTCGGTGTGACCATGCAATTTCATGACGGCGCATCGTCGCGAGATGCAGGCTTATTATTCCGTACGACAGGTCCATCCATTGGTTACGATGCACTGCGCGGTTACTTTGCTGGGCTCGTGCCACGAACAAACCTTCTGATCCTTGGTAAAATGGATGGCATGAACTGGCAAGAATTGTATCGGCGTGAAGTCGATATTGATGTCACTCAACCGGTCCGGTTGAAGGTGTCGGTGCATGGCGATCGAATCTCCGTTGGATTGAATGGTCAGGAAGGATTTCACTTCCACGATTCAACCTATAAAAGCGGTTCAATCGGGTTCAGGGTTGTCGATGCAGATGCGACCTTTAGCAATCTGTCAGTACACTAATCAAGTAAATTCCGAATCTGTTTGAAGGTGCCCCACCGTGAGGGTTCCTCGGTTTTCTTCCCTTGGTCGATGATCGAATGTCAAAGTTACCTAGCGTTCACATGATCACGTGTTTCCTTCTGCTCGGATCTCTCCGTCCATTGTGGTGTAACGCGTCTGAGCATCCAAACGTGCTGATGATCCTTGTCGATGATCTCAAGCCCACCATGGGTTGTTATGGGGATTCACTCGCTGTGACTCCGAATATGGATCGGCTTGCGTCGCGAGGAATCCAATTTGATCTAGCCTATTGCAACCAAGCGGTGTGTGCACCCTCAAGATTCACGTTAATGTTGGGCTCACACTCCACTTCGACTGGGCTTTACGGCTTAGGTAGTCAGCTGAGGCAGATTATCCCCGATGCAATTACGTTACCGCAGTACTTCGCTAGCCACGGATACCGCACTGAATCCTTGGGCAAGGTTTTCCATATCGGACATGGTAATCAGGGAGACCCCGCGTCCTTCATGGTGCCGCATTTTCATGACAAAGTCATTGAGTATCTTGACCCTCAGAGCACAGATGGAGGAAAGCTCACTCGGGAGGAAGCCTATTTTACGAACCAAAAATTAGGGCAGATCCGCTCGTTGCCTCGGGGCGCCGCCTATGAGTCGCCGAATGTTCCTGACACTGACTACGCGGATGGTCGGGTCGCAGTGGAAACAGTGGATCGGTTAAGAAACGCAAAGAATCGGCGTGAGAATGAAGGAACTCCATTCTTTATCGTCGCAGGCTTCGCGCGTCCTCACCTCCCCTTTAGCGCACCACAAAAATATTGGGATCTCTATCAACCCGAAGATCTACCCATGCCAATCTATGAAGACTTGCCGATCGGAGCACCTGACGTTGCCGGTAAGCGTGGTGGAGAGATTACCAACTATAAACCGGTGCCCGTGGATCCTGATTCCGAGTTTAGCCAAGAGCTAAAGCAGAATCTGATTCATGGATATTATGCAAGTATGAGCTATGTGGATGCGCAAATTGGAAAAGTGCTTGATGCTTTAGACCGCTTCGGTCTAGCTGAAGATACGATCGTTGTCCTCTGGGGAGATCACGGCTTTCATCTTGGTGATCTGGGTATTTGGACCAAGCATACGAACTACGAACAAGCTAATCGGATTCCCATGATCTTCGCCGTGCCAGATTTAGGAAACCAAGGGGTATCCACGAAGCAGCTGGCAGAGAGTGTAGATATCTTTCCTACACTTGTCGAATTAGCGGGCCTTCCTCGCCCTGAGGTACCGCAACCCATCGACGGATTAAGTCTTGTTCCCGTGTTGGAGGATCCGGGAGTTCGAATTCGTGATCACGCGTATCATGCATATCCACGTCGTAAGTTGGGGAGATCGATTCGAACCGAACGTTACCGATTGGTGCAGTGGCTCGGTGAAGATCAGTCGTTGGATCAAGCTGAGTACGAACTTTATGACTATCGTTCAGACCCACGTGAGTCACGAAATTTGGCCATCGATCATCCTGAAATAGTGGAGGAATTGAATCAGATTCTTAGCAAATATCCGGACCCTGTACCCAAGAATGGCGCGAGAAGTCGTCGGGTAGGGACGAAGCAACCGAATTTGCAAATCAAGACACCTAAGATCGCTGAACGCTCAATCCGCATCGAGGCAGTCATTGATCAATGCGAAGGAGATGGTGTGATTGTGGCTCAAGGTGGACGAGAGCACGGCTATGCGATTCATGTTGCTGAAGGTTTAGTCGCATTTGATGTTAGGATTGATGGAGCGGTCAAACGAATTCATTCGACGAAGAAATTGTCTAATCGCTTTCAAATTGAAGCAAGACTCAATAAAGCGAGCATGGATTTATTCATTGACGGTGAGTTGATTGCGAGCGGGCCGTCACCTGGGCTGATTCCGGTAGAGCCCAAAGATGATCTGAGTGTGGGTTATGATGAGTCCTCAGCTGCTGGGCAATATGTAGCTCCCAACCCATTTAATGGCGTCGTCAAATCGCTAAAAATTGACGCTCGGTAGATTGAATCGATCTGGTGTCTTCATCCACTCCATCCGTAAAGATTGGAAGCTCATCCATGCGGCGGTCATACATACCTGTCTTTTTATTTTTGATCTTGGGGGTCCTCGCTGGTTCATCGACTGCACTGGGGCAAACACAGAAAGCCAAATCAAAGAAAGCGACAGCTTTCCGATGGGTAAATCCTTTATCGGAGAAAGAGATTGCTCGTTACCCTTCAGTAACTCATGCGACCTTTGAAAGTACATCGCTTGAAGAGAAGGTGGGGTATTGCATCTATCTTCCACCACAATACGCAGAGCCACAGTGGCGAACGCGTCAGTTTCCCGTTGTCTATTATCTCCACGGCGGTCGGCCAGGGAGTGAGAAAAAATCCCTAAAGCTGACGGAAGTGATCCACCAACAGATTCAGTCGGGCGCCGTTCCTCCTATGATCTATGTCTTCGTGAATGGAGGTCCTGTGAGCCACTACAATGTTCCAAGTGATCCTGCAGTACGAGGTGCGGATGTCTTTATCAATGAACTGATTCCACACATTGATAGCACGTATCGGACAATCCCCCGCCGCGAAGGTCGAGCGTTAGAAGGATTTTCTCAGGGAGGTAGGGGAACGGCGAGATTGATGTTCCGCTATCCAGAACTATTTTGCTGTGCATCACCGGGTGGAGGTGGGCACGCGACAGAAAAACGAATATCAGAAGAGGGAGGTGCCGAGTCACCGGAGCTCGTCTTCGCAGAAGGCGATAATACATGGGATCTCGCGACTACCTATGCTGAGCGTCTTCGCAAAAATGAATGTCCACAGGTCGATATTTTGGTGCACGTCGGTGACCAAGGTTTTAATTACGCGAACAACCTCGATTGGATGAAACATCTTCGCGAACTCGACATTCAACATGAATCACTCATCGTCGCCGGCGCTGAGCACAACGCTTTGCAGATTTATGAGAAAGTTGGCAAACGCATTATGCTTTTTCACGCTACTCACTTTAAGAGTCCTGTGAAGGAACGCTAAGGATATTCACGAGACAAGCACTTCAGTGGCTGCAGGGGATTATCGATCAGCGATTTCTGTTAAGTACTCGATCAGTGAAGAAGCTTGAAAGACGGTGAATTCATCGAGGATACCGTTCGGCATCATCGAAGTGGGCAGCTTTTTCCGGATCTCAATGTCGTCCTTGAATAGAGTGTGCTCTTTGCCGTTTTGATCACGCAGAACGACTCGGTCATTCTGTTCATCTGTGACAAAGCCGGTGAGAACAAGTCCGTCATAAGTCAAGAATGAGTTGGTTGCAAAACCCTGAGCGATCGTTTTTTCAGGCTGAAGAATTGCAACGGCCAGTTCCGGGCGTTTATAAGTCTTCGCGATGTTACCCAGGTAAGGACCCTTTTGGCTTTCGGATTGTGAAATGGTGTGGCAAGTCGCACACTTGGCATTCTCAAAAATGGTCCGTCCCAGAGATGCATCCCCCGCAGATTTAGTGACCATGGCGATGGCTTGATCCGGTTTGAGAGATTTGATGATAGGGGATTGATCAAGCATGGGTGGCTTTATCTTTAGCTTGGCAATGGCTGTCACGGCCAACTGTGCGATGGATTCTTGTTCGCTTCCCCGTAAACTCCAGATTTCCGTATCGATCTCATGACTTGAGATCCAAGATGTTGCCTTAATCAAAGACGCTTGGCTTTTCATCGACGCAATACCATCGGCCAGCGTTTGTCGTGCTATGGATTGCTTCTCGGGACTGGAATTTGAACCCTCCGCAACTACGAGTTGAAGTACC
>JAAXIK010000547.1 GCA_012270385.1 Rubripirellula sp.
CCGCAAATGTTAACGGAATGGATAGTGCTTGACGGGGCAAATGAGGAGCCACACTTACTGGAAAAGCTCGACTCGCCTCTGTAACCCCGGGAGCATCGGGCCATTCCAATACTTCCTTCCTCACCTCCGCCGTTAGCCATCCCCTGTAAGCTTCATGGGATGCGGGGGATAATGTTTCCACAAGAGAAGGAGGTAAGGGAACACATTGCAAGCCCGAAATTAACCAGATCAGCATCGCTAGCTGAGTGAGTAGCGGTGGACGGAAAGCTGTGCGGTTCCAAGATAAGCCTAAACCGAAGACTACCAGAGCCAGAATCGCTTTGGTTGCATTGGCTTGAGTCCAGCGATGCCCACCTCCATCATCCCAGGCGCTCAGAACCGGTATCGCCGCGAGGGCAACCGCGAGCACTACCAGGGAAATTTGTCTGGCTTTGGACATCGTTGCGTTTTTTGAGTTCAGATGAAATCGTGAAAAAGGACCTGGGGCTTCGCTTCAGTATGCACTGAGAAAACCTCGTCATTTAACGCAATATGTCATGTCAATATGATCGATGTCTCGAACCAATGCGTCCGTATGGAATGTATCACTTAATACGGTTGTAGGTGGAGCCACAATCTGAGGCGATGGATTGGACTAAGCTCGGACCTCTTCCGTGTTACTTGATTCCTCGCCAGCGATGTCCATGATTTCATCGTAAGCCGCAAGCTGACCTGAGTCTCGAGTGATCGTAATCGTGAGCACTTCAAGCTTCAGGCAATTGGGCTGAGTTCCAAACGGATCTTCTATCTCGACACTGGTCTCCTCCATGCCAAACATCCCCAACGCAAGAATCGCCATCAACGCCGGAGACCACCACCCCAGCAGACCGCAGATGACCATGGGGAGAGTGGCAAGATAGACGAGAATCAACATCTTGATGAGTGAGACATAGGCAAAAGGCAGTGGAGTCTTCTGAATCTTCTCGCAACCCCCCTGCGCGTTCACCAGAGCGGCAATGAGCTTTTCAAAGTAATAGACCTCGCCTTGAGTCAGCTTTCCGCTCTTAGCTTGTTTTGCTACCCAATGTGTCATTGCTCCAGCCACCGCAGTTGGCTGATTCCCGTAGAACTCTGCAGCTCGGTAAAGTTGCTTGGGAAGAAATTCTTCTGCTTCGGAGAGATCCCTGGAGTCTCTCAGAGATTGTTTCAGCGTGATCGCGTAGCCAGCGACTAATCCAGCAAAATATTTTCCATCATCCGTATAGGCAGCTGCCGCTCTGGAAAGATTGCGACTGGCATTAACAATTGCCCCCCAGTGAGAACGTCCTTCCCAAAACCTTGAGTTTGATGCATTCATTCGCATCACAAGTAGGAAACCGATCAGTGATCCGAGAACGGAATGGCCAAACGGTTCAATTGCAACGAAGTTGCCGTCTGATAAATCGCTCCAGAGCTGAAGCATCACGCAGTAACTTGTCGCAATCAGAATTCGAGGGTAACAAAGAGGAAGCGCAGTGCCACCCCATTTCAATACGGAGTGAAGCCAGCTTTTCTTGTGACGATAGTTGGGTGGGTTGGAAGTGGGCATAATGGAGTACGTTTGATTACGGTTTATGTTCTCCCCAATGGAATTCAAGTTTTGGGTGGAATGGATTTATCACCGCCTCACAACGGTATCCATGCAAAAATCAAAAGGCTTGGTGGATATTGCGTGTTTACATTCTTACCGTTCAAGACTTTGGTCTAGCCGGTATTTGAACTTACTCTTGTTCCGTATCGGACGAGTCCAGCGATTTGATGGCTGACTCCACAGAAGCGTGTAGAGAGAAACGTTTCGATAATCCACATATTTTCAAGGTGTACTGAACGTTTTTTGACAGCCCCGCAAGTAGGACTTGTCCCCCGATTTTTCGGAACTTCTCGGTGATCACGATAAGCAGCCGAATACCCGCGCTACTGATGAACTCGGTTTCTGTCATGTCAAGTACCATTACCTGACCATCACTGAGTGAGATCTCCTGCAATGAAGCCTGCATCGATTCCGCCGATAGATTATCAAGTACCTTTGGAAGCTTGATGACAAAATAGCTCGGTTTGGATTCGTCGGTCGATACCATAGGTGCACGATTCTCCGGTGCAATCTTGATTGTTCGGAAGGATGCTCCGAATGTAAAAGTTTCGGCGTCTACAATTTTGACGCTTGACCGAGATTTAACAAGGTCCGGTAAAGTCTGACTTGAAGTTTGTTTCAATGTCTTAGGACTTTCTGGACCATTCCATGAGGGTCAATTTCTTTTATGGGACGGGAGTCTTATGTATTTCTTTAGATTTGAGGAAAGCTCCGCCACTATCTTTTCGAAGGCGGGGTTGTCGGCGAGATTATGAATCTCTTGCGAATCAGAAAGGTGATTGTAAAGTTCTCGGCCTGCCTTCCCTTCCAGCCATTCCGTGTAACGAAACTTCTCAGTGCGGATCGAGTAGCCCCAGGCTTTCTTGCTGTGCCATATCTGCGTGACGGCGGGCTTTTTCCAATGAGGAGATTCCGGGTCAGCTAAAAGGGGGCGTAATGACTTGCCCTCCAAATCTGCGGGAGCATCCAGTCCGCAAAGATCAGCGAGGGTGGGATAGATATCGAGTAACTCAACAGGTTTTTTGCTTGAAGCGTTTTGTGAAAAACCTGGTGCGGCAATAATCAGAGGCATCCTTGCACTGCGTTCGAAAGCTTTCCTTTTGTACCATAGCCCTTTTTCACCCAAGAAATATCCATGGTCGGACCAGAATACGATGATGGTTTTTTGCAGTAATTGATTTTCTTCCAAAGTATCAAGCAATCGACCGACCTGAGCGTCCACGAATGAGATCGTAGCGTAATACGCTTGTTTACATTTCCTCGCTTCATCAATCGTGACATCTTTGAAGTAGAAAGGCCAATTCTTTGTGTCTCTTTGCACTGCCATATTTGGGACATCAAGTAAGTCCTGACGTGCCGATTCCAAATCTTGAATCTGAATTTGATCCATCGAATACAAATCAAAATACTTTTTGGGTGCAACGTATGGGCAATGGGGATTAAAGAAACCTGCTGCCAAGAAGAAAGGTTCACTTTTCTTCTCATGAATCCAGTCAATCACTCTTGAAGCAACCATCCCGTCGGTGTGTTCGCTGTCCGAACTGACTGGGTCCCACCAAGCCATGCTGATACCAAGATTTGTATTCTTTTCCTGGCCTGCTCCATAACGTGTAATCTTCTCTTGCTGCGATCGATCGATACCGATGGGGTTGTCTTTCTCGTCCCATGTCATCGGGTCATCATTTCCATCAGTCCCTATCATTTTTGGATTGCCATAGTGATAGATCTTTCCTGACCTCGCGGAAAAGTAACCGTTCTGACGAAAAAGTTGCCCGAGGGTTACCACATCCGGATTCTTTTTACGCAATTCATGGTCCAGGGTATGCATATCGAGTGTGTCGGGACGCAATCCTGTCATTAAGCTCGCTCGACTGGGGCCACAAAGGGGCTGTTGGCAATACGCGGAATCAAAACGAACTCCCATTCGGCAAAGTCGATCTAGATTTGGAGTCTTCACAATCGGGTGCCCATAAGCACCAAGATCGCAGTTCATGTCATCAACTGAAATGAACAAAACATTCATCCGATTCGATGCGTGAGCCTCAGGTATGAATCTCAGTGAGAAGGTGCTGAGTGCGATGAGTATTGGAATCAAGGAGAGGGGATGCATATGGATTTTCAAATGGAGGGGAGTTAAGCAGGTTTATTTCCTGCGCGACTAATGTTCACCAGTTGCGCTGCCTGATGGAATGGGTTGAGGTGTCGCCGTCGGACCATGTACTTCGATCCGGTGATTGCCATCCGATTGCTCAACAAACCGTAAGCGATCAATTGCTAGTTTTCTAGGTTCAGTATTTTTTAAATCATGATGGCGGTGATAAACAATGAAAATTTCTTTTTCATCAGGGGAAGTAGTCATGCAATGATGTGCTGTTCCATGGGCGTAAGCCGTCGATTGCATAATTGGATTATGCGGGTATTTGGTCCATGGACCTAGAGGAGAAAGCGAAGTGGCGTAACCCACTGCATAGTGTGGGCTCTCAAAGTGACTGCCTGAATAGGTCAGGTAATAAACGTCATTGTGCTTGAGGACGACAGGACCCTCCACAATCTTAGCCTGATGGCACTCCCATGGTTGGTCCGGTTGGATCATTCGTTGTACGGTCTCGGGTTTCAATGTCACCATGTCTTCGTTCAGTTCGCCGCCCCAGATTTCATTGCCCTGATTGAAGTGAACATAATAGAAGAAGTATTTTCCACCATCTTCGAAAACATGGGCGTCAATCCTGACGGTTTCGGGTTCCATGGGAGATTGTGGCAGTTCAACGAAGGGCCCAGTGGGATGTTGTGACTTGGCAACGCAAATCCGCGTATCTGCGGCATAATAGAGATAGAAAACACCGTCTTTTTGGATGATGTCCGGGGCCCAGAATCGAGAAGTTCCCCAGCTCTTTTGAGCGGTGATGACAAATCCTTGGTCCTCCCAGTTGGTTAAATTGTTCGATGTGTAGAGTCGGATACCTCGCTTCATATCGGGGTGATCAGCACTGTGTGTGCAATAAGCGTAGTAAATATTCTCGAACTTCAGGATAGTTGGATCTGCAACATGATGCTGAACCGGGTTCGTGTAGGTGGGTCCTGTCTCGCTTTGTTCGGGTACGCCAATCTTTAGATTCCGAAATTCAGCACCCGCTCCCAACGCTCGCAATCCTATCTGACCGCTCGAGAAACGCTTATCCGTGCCATCGAATTTTGGAAAATCAGATTCAGTGATGGGTTTCGAGTTTACCCAGGCCTGAACATGGGGACCGCGAGCAAGTATGCGAACGGTGTACCAGTGATCGGCGTCTATCGGAGCGGATCGGTTTGCGATAGCATCCCAGTCATATTCAGCGGCACCCCACACGATCGATCGATGTCCTGTATCGATGCCGATATAGTAACCTGCATATTGATCAATCTTGCTGTCAGCATCTGACACTCGAAAAATGATCCCAGCTTGTGAGTTTCTTTTCGCTTTCAGTTCAACGGTGAGATCAAAATCTTTCCACGTATGATCAGGGATCAGTATTTTTGCTGGTGAGCCCGAAACCGATATCGAGTTTTTATCAACCTTCCAATTGCCACCATGTTTGCTCCAGGTTGCTGCGATGGGCGAGTTGAAGGATCGACCAGTTTCTTTCTTCTCATTTGCTTGAGCAATACTCGAGGAAACGGTAGAGCACGCCACCCAACTGAGTAGAAAGATAGAGAGGAGGACTTTCTTCAAGCGGATTTTCTTTTCGTGCATTTTTTAAGTTGCCTATATACCGATTCGAAATTGGTTTCTTATCAGATTCGTTGCAATCATTTGTGTGACCGTTTTTTTCGTGCTAGCTCTTGGTCACTTTATCGATGCGAGTTCGATTTTCAAGTGCGCCTGTGATGAAGGTTATGTAGACGAAGATTAGAGAAAGCAATTTTTCAAACTAACACCGGCACCAGATCTGTCTGGAAGTAATCAACTAAATTCATTAAGTTTCTTCGGAGTTGTTTCAGCTGTGTGTAAGGATGAGTCAATCGACCATCATGATTCATCTTGCTTTGGAATCCAACCTTAGATGTGGTACCGGATGTTGCAGAGAAAGGCGATAAAGTTATTGCGTCAACTCCGTTGGTCGCTGCCTTCTCCCAAGGCTGCGCCGGTCCATTGGCACGTGGGTAGACCTAATTTTGGTGATGATCTAAATCCGGTCCTGTTTCAATACCTTCTTGGCCGGAAGGTGAGGCTTACGCGGGGGACGAAACGACATCGAATTCTTGGGATGGGCAGCATTCTGCACAAAGTAGATGACCACTGCGACGTTGTGGGTAGCGGGCTGCTAGATCCAGCAATCGATTGGTCACCTAGTGCCAAAACGGTTGTTTCATTGCGGGGGGAATTGTCAGCAGAGGCTTCAGGTCTGCAGCCAGATCACTTGGGCGATCCAGCGATCTTTCTACCGCACTTGTATCCATTGTCCAAAGAGAAGACTCACCGGTATGGATTTATCCCACACCACAGTGAGGTGAAGAAAGTGAAGCGGTATATCCCCAAAGATTGGCTGTTCATCGATCCTTCTGGGAACCCACTTTCCGTCCTTCAAGCCATCGTCGCCTGCGAAAATATAGTCAGTCGATCTTTGCACGGATTGATATGTGCGGATGCATATGGTGTTCCGAATGCATGGCTGCATCCCCTTGAGTCAATGCGCGGTGTGTGTTTCAAGTACCATGATTACTATTCGACTATGACCGAACCCAAGCAGCCAGCTCGCATTGGCGATCGGGAGTTGAAGCAAGAGGTTGAATTTCTCGACGTTTTTACTTCGTCGTACCTATATGACCTTGAAAGCTACATGAATGCGATTCGTCATCTTGGCAAAAAACTGTAACCTCTCCCCATTTGCCCTGAATGGTAGTCGTTCCGGGTATCAAATCCTATTCGAATAAGGCAGTGAAGCCACGCGGATCCTTTTCTTTTGTGAGTGCCAGAGCGATTGCCGCTTTAAATTTGAGGCAATGGAGCAATGGTTGAGCATCGAAAGTGACTGATAAAGGGTGTAGTGAAATGACGATTCAAGTTTCCGAACTTCGACAGGAAGCTAAGGAGGATTCGCACGATTTAATTGCGAGAGTTTGTTTCAAGGGACGCACACGTGATGTCGTCTTTTCTAGGTTTTCCTCTGAATCACAATTGTTCGAATCGGAACCCAGTTTTGATCCGTTCTTGATTCTGCTTCTCTTGCCCGCCATGCGAGTGGGGGAAGCAATCGAGATCGAGGGCGAAGTGGATGATCTCTTGTTGTACCGTGTTCAAACACTCATTCAGGATTTGCTGCAGGATAACGTTCCGAATTTACAGAGGGTAGAAATTCACGCACAGGCTAGAAAACGTGGTTTGAAACAGGTTCGCTCCCATGTTGCGACAGGTTTTAGCGGTGGAGTGGACAGTATGCATCTGTTGGATGCTGCTATCTTTCGCAAGTGCGTTCCTGACGAGATGCGGGTGAGTCTTCTGGTCCATAATGGTCTAGGATCGGTTACTGATCGTGGGCAATTTGAAAATAATCTCCAACACACTCGGCAATGGGCCGAGGCACTTCAGGTTGAATATGCCGGTGCCAACTGTGATGTGGAAGATTACTATTCCGGTCTCTCTTTCGCGGTTTCTCATCACCTGCGAAACGTGGCAGCTGCTCTTTCCATTGCGCATTTGCATGAGAGCTATCTTTATTGCTCTTCGATGGACCTGCGCACGTCGGTGAGAATCAACCAATCCAAGTCACTCAATCACGTTGAGGGACACTTGCTTCCCATGTTCAATACAAAGCAGAATCGGTTCCACTCATTTGGATCTGAGCATCCGAGGATTGAAAAGATCAGCCAAGTGATGGCGAACCTTAATTTAGCAATGGGGCTCAACGTGTGCGCGCGACCGAATCACGATAATAGTCGCTTTATCAATTGTGGACGTTGCTACAAGTGCTTTCCCGTTCTATTGGCTATCAGAGAATTTGGCGACTTGAAAAGTTATAAGGAGCATTTCGATCTCGATTCGTTCCAGAAATTATACGTGAGGTGCATGCTCAATATGTTCTGGAGAGGTTCCCGACATCAGGGAAACCAATTCGTGCGACATACATTTAGAATGCTGAGACATTCTAAGTTGCATCAGCCTTGGTGGGTTCGATCCCTGTCAAAGTTTGTTCCCGAACCACTGGTGAAATCAGATTTGAATCGCCTTCGATCGATCGCGAAAGCAAATCATGTTCCGCCATCCGAGACTTGAAGTTTAGGCAAGAATATCCTTGACCACCGTCCCGTGGACATCGGTCAGCCGGAAATCTCTTCCTTGGTGTTTGAAGGTTAGACGTTCATGGTTGATCCCAAGGCAGTGGAGCATGGTCGCATTGAGGTCATGGATGTGCACTGGTTTTTCCGTCACGTTGTAACTGAAGTCATCCGTTTCTCCGTAGACGATGCCTGGGCGAATTCCGCCACCAGCCATCCACTTTGTAAAGCAACGCGGATGATGGTCTCGACCGTAATTGGTTTTGGTTAAACCACCTTGGCAATAAATCGTTCGACCGAATTCACCACCCCATACGACCAGTGTGTCATCGAGCATTCCTCTTTGCTTGAGATCCTGAATCAGCGCGGCACAAGGTTGATCAATGATCCCGCATTGACGTCGAATATCATTGGGGAGATTGCCATGTTGATCCCACTGTCGAATAAAGACCTGTGTGAAGCGTACACCCCTTTCAGCAAGCCGCCTGGCTAGAAGGCAATTTGCCGCGAATGTGCCTGGCTTTTTGACCTCAGGCCCATACATTTCGAGAGTCTTCTCTGATTCGTCAGAAATATCAGTTAATTCTGGAACTGACGTCTGCATGCGGTAGGCCATTTCATATTGTGCAATCCGTGATTGAATCTCCGGGTCACCTACCGTGTCGTATCGCTCTTGGTTGAACTCAGCGAGCTGATCCAGCATCTTTCGTCTTAGTTCACCTGATACCCCCGAGGGATTCGAGAGGTAGAGCACTGGATCACCATTCGATCGAAGGCTAACCCCCTGATATCGTGTGGATAGGAAACCCGCACCCCAAAGTCTTGCGTATAAAGCTTGACCACCAAATCCACCGTTTACCGTTGAATGTAGGACCACAAACGTTGGAAGGTTGTGATTCAGACTGCCCAGGCCGTAGGAGAGCCAAGCCCCTGTGCTTGGGCGACCCGGAAGTTGACTACCCGTTTGAATGTACGTAATCGCGGGATCATGATTGATAGCCTCCGTGTTCACTGTTTTGATGACCGCAAGGTCATCCACCATCCCCGCGGTGTGCGGCAGTAATTCACTTACCCATGCTCCATGTTTTCCATGTTGCTTGAAATTGAAAATGGATGGAGCAATTGGGAACCTTGCTTGTCCCGATGTCATCGTGGTGATTCGTTGCCCATTTCGGATTGAATCCGGTAAATCTTTGTCGTACCAATCGACCATCTTGGGCTTGTAGTCCCACATGTCGAGTTGAGATGGAGCACCTGACATGAACAAATAGATGACTCTTTTCGCCTTTGGAGCAAAGTGAGGGAGAGTCGGTAATCCGCCGGGGTTTGCGGTTTGTGACGATGACTCAGCGAATAAGTTTTCGTTGCAGAGACTGGCCAAGGCAGCCGAACCGATTCCACCTGCCGCTTTTCCGAAAAAATGTCTTCGTGTTTCAATCAGTTGGTGTTCGCGAAGTGGATGTTTGGAATTCATCGATTTGTTTTGTCGGAGAGGGTGGGTGAGTGATGTTTGAGGCTTGAAGGATTGCCTGCTTAGTCATGGGGTCTGTTTAAATGGCTCAACCGCGAGTGATAGTCTCGCTGAGATTAAACAGCAGGTGCGAGATGAGTGTCCAAGCTGCCAAGTCAACGCGATTCAAGGATTGATCGGCTTCGGATTCACCCACCGATAGCAGTTCGGATGCTGCGTCAGGCTGATTTGTAAAGTGTTCCTGATAAGCCTTTAAGTTTTGGAGTAGGCGTTCCATTTCAGAATTTTTTGGTGAGCGTCCCACGGTTGAGAGAAAGGCAATAATCAAACGATCTTCCTTTGTTTCACCGACTTCACGTTCAATGCGTTCCGCAAATTTACGAGCCGCTTCAATGAATTGCACATCGTTGAGAAGCACCAACGCCTGGAGAGGTGTATTCGTTCTTGCTCGTCTTACTTGACAGGTCTCGCGATCGGGTGCATCGAAAGTAGTCATGCTAGGTGGTGGTGAGGTTCGCTTCCAAAAAGTGTACATGCTCCTTCGATAGAGCTTTTCTCCGTTGTCTTGTTTAAAGACAGACGTGTTGCTGCCACCAAATCCAACAGGTTTCCATAGCCCGGCGGGTTGGTAAGGTTTGACACTCGGCCCCCCAACGACTCCGTGCATCAAGCCACTGACGAACAACGCTTGATCACGGATGCTCTCCGCGTCCAAACGAAATCGCGGGCCGTGAGCGAGTAGCCGATTTTCGGGGTCGATTTTGAGGTGTTCTTCGGATACCGCAGAACTTTGTTGGTACGTTGACGAGAGGAGAATTTGTTTTTGTAGCTTCTGCACATTCCAACCGGATTCAATCAACTCCATTGCAAGCCAGTCAAGGAGTTCAGCATGGCTGGGCCGTTCGCCTTGCACACCAAAATCTTCTGCTGTTTTCACAATCCCGGTACCAAAAAAGTGTTGCCAAAACCGATTGACGATCACACGTGCTGTGAGCGGGTTTGCGGGGCTGACTAACCAGTTTGCCAATCCAAGACGGTTACTTGGAGATTGATTTGGCTGAGGACCCAGCCACTCTGGTGTCGCTGGCGATACGGGGTCCCTCTTTTCTGTGTATTCGCCTCTTTCGAGAATGAACGCCTGTCTGGGTTCTGCTCGCTCCTCCATGACCAGAGAGGAAGGGATGGATTGGTTTACGCCATCCAGCTGCTTTTGATATTGATCGCGCTCTTCGAGGATGGGTGCGAATATAGATTTCGCGGTGGGGTTAATGTTTTGCAGATAATAATGCAGCAGCTTTTTGGTTTGCTCATCGCTGCGTTCTTCCTTCTTGATTTGGATGATCTTCTTTAGTTCCTCGGGAACAGAGGGTTTATTGAATTCGATCTGATACTGTTCCCAGATATTCTGTGATGCGAGTTGTTCTTCTGTTAGTGGAGCTACGGTGACGATGCCCGCCTGATCCCAATGGACAGTGCCTCCAAACTGCGTGAAAGCCCAGCCATTTAGCTTTTGCCCTGGTTTGAGGTCAACGGACGCAGCGGGTACTTCGAGTCGAACCCATTTCCCTGTTTCCGGTAGATCACCGATGCGTAGGTTCGAGGGATTGTTTCTTCCGGCTCCGTGACCTTTATCTGCTCCCCAGAAAGCACGATGCTCCCAAGTCCCATTATTGAACTGAAGTTGAACGGTTTCCGGGGGATTCTCTGAGTCCAAAAAGACATAAGCGAAGAGGGAGTCGTTTTCACCGATGACGAGAGGTTCTGTGGCATCGGTGAAAAAATGTTGGTTGAGACCCTCGCCTGTCCTTACCGTTGATTTCTCGCCGCTGTGCACGGGATGCTCTGGGCTTCCAACGAATGTCCAAGGATTCGGTCCATCACCCTGTGCTTTCGCTCCCGGAGGTAACGCATCGTCAAACCAGATCGAATCTGCACGTTCGAAGTTCAGTTGAGGTGAATCGGGCTTGGGTTCGGTGTATGAGTACGACTCAAGTTTGTCTTGCAATGTAGATTTTGCTGCGTTCAGCAGTGTGGTTAATCGACTTTGTTCGTCGAGTTGTTCCTGGGTGGGCACCTTTACCGAAGGTGGTGGTAAGAGAGCGTTCCCATCCATTGCTTTCTCGGTCAAGCTGTAAAAATACGAAAACAGTTGGTAAAACTCTTTCTGCGTCAGTGGGTCGAATTTATGATCGTGGCAGGCAGCGCAACCAGCCGTCAGTCCGAGCCATACCGTTGAGGTGGTTTCCACTCGGTCTACTGCGTATCGAACGTAGTATTCATCATCGATGGATCCGCCTTCACTCGTAGTCACGTTGCAACGATTGAAGCCGGTTGCGACACGCTGGGAAAGCGTTGGGGTGGGTAGTAGATCACCAGCAATCTGTTCAATCGTAAATTGATCATCCGGGAGGTGCGGATTGAAGGAGTTAAGGACCCTATCTCTGTAAGGCCAAATTTGACGTTCATTATCGAGATGGAGTCCATGTGTATCGGCGTAACGCGCCGCGTCTAGCCAGATGCGCGCCATGTGCTCTCCGTATCGGGAAGAAGCCATGAGCCGATCAATCACCTTAGAAAAAGCGTCGGGGGAGTCGTCCGATAAAAATGAATCAATTTCACCGATAGTCGGAGGTAATCCGGTTAAATCTAGAGTCGCACGACGAATCAGGGTCTCCTTGTCAGCTTTTGGAGAAGGCGTCAAAGTCGTGCTGCTCATTTTTCGGTGGATGAAGTTGTCGATTGTCTGATCCGCACTCCAGGTTGGGTGTGCCGAGGGAATAGCGGGTTTCTTTGGAGGGACGAACGCCCA
>JAAXIK010000173.1 GCA_012270385.1 Rubripirellula sp.
AAGTATATAACAAATATGTGGTTTTTTGTAGTCACCCACGGCCCGCCACTCTGCCGCCCCATAATCGTTCCCCTAAAGGTTAAGTGTGCCTCGTGCGGTTGCGAGTCACTTTCAATCACACTTAACCGATTCAGATTCGAAATGTCCACCTTTTGTAGAGTCTCAAGTTTTTGCTCATGGAGGCGATCCGTCCTTTTTGGGGTTTTCGCTTTCTGCTCCCTGGCGATCAATCACACAACACTCGCCGACGAGTCGCGTGCAATTGATTTGACAGCCTTTGGACTCGAGGAAATCAAACCGTTGAGCCAGCTTGAGGGAGACGCCGTTCGGGGTTCCGCTTTGGAAACCCGTCACTTCGGCATCAGCTTCATTTCCGGTATGCTCTTCGATCCTTCGACATCGAGTTTCATTAAAGGACACTCGATCCAGCTGACTCAAGGGGAAGACTTTGTAGCGGAGAGTCATATATTGCGACCCAACGCCGAAAGTATGGTGACGTGGGATCGCGAGGTTGAGCTTGAGATTGGAACAGAAATTGTTGACCTGAATGCCTTTATGCGAGGTCTGGTGCAGGCAACCGGCTTCTCATTATCACAGTATTGAGCGAAGTCACTGTTTTTGAAAACCTTTACTGTTGGAAAATCTGACGAGCAAGCGAACCAGCACTGGTGCGAGCGGCAGCTCTTGCACCGGCACCGATCATCTCGAAGTTGAATTCACCAAGACTGATTCCTACATCGCCAAAGCCGACAGCTAGATCAGAAAACGTGGAACTCAGCGCAGATCCATATTGATTACCGTAGACGTTATTTTTGTCATCCGCTGTTGAGTTGAATTGGGTGACATTGAAGTTCCAGATCGAACCCGAATCGGGATCCAGGACGGTAGCTGTGAGTCCAGCGGAACCGGTGCTTCGCGACGCGACTCGACCTGCCCCTCTAATTTTGGATCCTTCTACCTTGGAGATCGGCTGCAAGTTTGCCAATCCAAATGGAGAGAGATCGTCAGCTTGAACCATCGAAGGAAGGAAGCATAGGGTGGTGAAAGCAAGGATAAAAGATTTCATCTTCGGTATCTCGATACGATAAGAAAAGTACAGGTGGTGGTTTGACTGGATCACACGCTAGTTCGAGAAACACCGGGAAGAAGCTTTTCTTACAAAGACTTGCTATCAAATTCTTTTCTGTGGGCAATGTGTGTCGGATGTTACGTTTGTCGCGATTGCCATCTTGGGTGTGAAACCTAAATTTCAGCCTTTGTGTTTCACAATCGATCGCTAATTGCGGCAGAATCGGACTAATCGGTAAATTCTACTTCATATGGAGGAATCGCCACGTCGATGAACACGGATGGACGGGCTGCCCTTGCGCCCGGTCTATCAGTAGTCATGGATGAGCAATGGATCAAGCTTCAGCTACACGATCGAAAAAGAAAGCGACGCTGCGTTTGCAAATGCAAGCTCTGTTGTTGCTCTCCTTCGTGCTCATGTTGCTTTTGCTATCATTCGGCGATTCCAAGGACGCCCAAGTCGCAAGTGTCAGTCATGACTCAGATCGAAATGACCTCGCTACGTTGAATGATTTGCGCGCTCAACAGATTCAAGCAGATCACACCGACGAAATAGCCGATTCGAGAAGGGAGAACAGGAGTGATTCGTCAGTTTCTGATTTGAATTCTCAGCTCTCAACTTCCCAGCTCACAACTTCTCAAAGTGATGCACGGCTGGATTCTTCATCTCAGCGCGGGCCCAGCCAACGCCGCGGAATGGAAAGTCGGTTTGCTGATTCTTCCAATGAACAAGCAGATGAAGCTGCGGAGGCTCAAATTTCAGAGGAAGACGAAGGTGCTTCGACGGGCTCCGAAAGAGCGATTGATTTTTCGCTGAGCTCTGAATCTTCTGAGGGATCCAAGGACACCCTGATCAATGTGGGTAGTGATCTACCGGTTCGGCAGATCCGAGATTCACTACTTCTGGGGCGTGAAGAAGGATTGTCAAAGGCTTGGGGGCGATCCTTAGGTGAGAGAGTTACCCAATCTGCTTTGCCTCTTTCCGCATTGGGCAAGCTGATTCGAGGCGACAACGATGACGGTTATTCAATCGCAGAAGGTTCGACGGATGGCGTCGAGGAAAATCCATTGACGCTTTCTGATGACCCAATCCCCACCGTAGAGAGTTCGCAATCGATCGGTATCACTTTAAAACGCGTAGGTTTTGTGCTACCGCAATCCAGAGTCGTCTCTGTTGAGCCCAGTGACCCGGGTCGCTTACTTGATTCAACCAACGGCGAACAGGGGCTTGAAGGAGGATTGTCGAGCGGATCGAATTCAAATCTCTATGAGCCGATCGTGCAACCTCCTGCAGGAGGCGTGAGTCAAGCGGCCGGATTTGCAAATCGTAGGCCTTCAGCTGAAATTGCAATGACTCAGCTGCAGTCACCGGTACCTGGAACCGCAGGTCCTCTTGCCCCTTCACCTCCACTTGGCCCCGGTAACGGTCCTGCAATTAATTTCCCAGCCGCTCCTAATCAACCCGCGGCTCCCAATCAGGTTGCACCGAATCAAGCTGGGCCTTCAAGTCCTGCGGCAACCGGTGGCTCCTCTGGCGTGATGGCGCCAGCCCCTAACTCCAGCAACTCAAACGCGACCTCGGGTAATACTGCCGGTGGATCCAATCCTCAGGCGAGTACTGGTTCTGCATCCTCCGGTTCAACTCCCCCGGAGGAGAGCGAATCGCAAACGGAGAGTGACGAGGCGAGCGAAGAAGAGTCAGCGGAGGAACCCACTGAGAACGCGATGGATCCGGATAGTTCCGAGAAGCATATGATCAGCGAACTGGTGGGTTCAGGCTACGGCTGGTTCGGGAGCGTATTTGATAGTGGTTTCTATTTTGCTAACGAGTTTACTTTTCTAGCCCCCAAGACCGTCGGGACGGTACGGGTGGGGGTTACCGATATGCTTGAGGAGACCACAATCTCTGAGGATACCGATGCATCATTGGGATTTGGTAACCGTCTTACGCTAGGAGTCCGTGGAAGTAACGCAGGTTTGCAATGTCAGTATTGGACATTTGCCACGGACCATGTCGTCAGTGAGTCTTGGCAACAGTCGCGTCCGATACCTCGATTCATCACTTCTAGCGCGGCCGCCTTGGAGACCGTTGATCTGGAGATCACTCAACAGCACACATTATTCGGATGCCAACTGGAAAGCAGTTTTGGCGGACGCTATGCAGAGTATGACGGTCAGGAGTCAGCAGGGGTCGTGGATGAGTTGCACGATAGTCTCGAATTATCCGGACTGGCCAGGGCGACTCGTCATTTACGCGGGGCAGGCCCGACCTTAGGTCTCTCGGGTAGGAAGAATCTTCGAATCGGGTTTGGAAAAAACGCAGGCGAGCTATTACCTGAGATGGATTGTGAATCCTGTGGTCTTGAGACTTGCTGTGGTGATTGGGGTTCCTGGAGAACGGCACACCCATGCTTCCCTTGGAACCTGTACTGGAATGGTCGAATCGCTTGGTTGTGGGCTGATGAAAGTGCCGGAACGGTTACGGAAGCCACGGTCAATTACGATGGTGGTGACGGAGGTGCTTCGACGGCCCGTTCTCGCGATAAATCGGTGATCTTTGATGACAGTGACTCATCCATTTTCACCCTTGGGTTTCAGGTGGGGCTCGAGTACACCCGGCCGCTCTTTACACGTTCTCAATTGATGGCTCGAGTTGGATACGAATACCAACACTGGGATCTGGGTAAGAATGTTGCGGAGGCGCAGTCCTTTGCTTTCTTGACTGACAACACAAATTTCGGTGGTCGTGTGGATGCCCTGGCAAGCTCGAACCGCAATTACCTGAAGTTGTCAGGATTCACACTGTTGATTGGGTTGAACTACTAGGTTCCGCTTCGGATAGCCCTGGGTGGAATCGCAGTGCCAAGGGTTCTTGAAATGAGTTGGATTGGGTCCGGAGCCTCTTCCCATATCTCATGGGAGTTCTTTACCCATCTGTAATGTTGTGGTAGCTCATCTTGAGTGCAAATGGAAAGAAACTGCATCTTATGTTGAATTGGAAATGGTGTTCCGACTGCACTATTCAGTACAAACCCAAGTAACGGAAAAATTCGCCTAACCTTGGCCACCCCGATTACCGAATGAAGAAATGAGCGAAAGTATTTACCGCCATCTTCATGAGGATTTGTAGCATGGAAAGCTGCTGCATCGGAATCGATCTTGGGACAATGTTCACTACCGCGGCTGCATCCAATGGTGGCAGGAGCTGCATACGAAGTGAAGTGGGCTTCGCACGGGATGCGGTTGCCAAGCATTTGATTGGAGCTGAAGTCGTCCTTGGTGACGGAATTAATCAGCATCGACCCGCTTTGAATGTGATACGGCCATTTGAGCGGAACTCGTTAAAGCTTGCGATTACCGAGGATCAATTTCGGTCCATTGCAGCCCAGGAAAACCATTCCTCACTTTCGGCCGCTACCGAGATCGTTTCCTACACCGTGAATACTCTAGGTGTTCCTGAAGACTCTGAGATGCGGTGTGTCGTTGGTATACCAGCTGGAGCATCGGTTTATAGCCAACGCCTTGTTCTTGATCTGATTGAAGCAGTGACCCCTTATGTCGCTGTGGTATCCGAACCGTTTGCCGTGGGATTTGGTGTTGGGTCCGATGCATACAACTCAATCATCATTGATGTCGGCGCTGGTACGGTTGACTACTGTTACTACTACGGTGCTTTTCCTGCGGAGCAAGATCAGGCGACACTTGGCTACGGTGGTGACCACGTCGACAACGAATTACGTCGATTAATTCTCGAAACCTATCCAGAAGCAAAAGTTTCTGAGGTCGCTGTGCGACGAATCAAAGAGCGATACGGTTGCGTCGGCGGCAACGTCAAGACCGCGATCGTGGAGCTTCCAACCCGCGAAGGCAGATCTAAAAAGTTTGACCTCACCGACCTCGTCAGAGAGGCGTGTGTAAGCTTTGCTGAAAAAATCACCAACGGTTTATCCAAGCATATCTCTTCAATTGACAACGATGACTTCTTCATTGATGGAGCGAAGATCTTACTTGCAGGTGGTGGCAGTCAGTTGCTTGGTCTTGATGAATACATCGAGCAAGCACTGAGCATTGGTGACCGATGTGATGTCATTCGCATCCATGATTGCAAGTATGCCGGAGCAATGGGTGCTCTCGAATTGGCACGGAAGCTACCCGAGGATGGCTGGCAGTTCCTAAGTAATTTCAAGCCGGATGTGGGCCGTGAAGCCGCTTAAGAGGTGAAAGTCCTCAAGAGTGTGGAAGCGTTTAACGTCTCACAGCTCTAGCGTGCGTCAAACAGCCTGATCAAACTCCTTTTTCGGGAACTTGATTTTTTAATCGACTGAAACTGATGCGACTTCAGATTGCTCTATCGAGTCAGCAACTAACGATCCGAATGGTTCGGCTGCTGGCTTTTGCAATCTCCTTTATCCTCCTCAGCAATGTCGTCTTGGGGCAATTCGATATGCCTCAGCAAGATTCTTCATCGGTGAGGAATCCGTCCGTAGTGGAACGCCATACGGATTCTAATACCCGCAACCTCCCTGGGGAAAAACCGCAGACCGTTCAAGCCGGTGAAATAGGCAGAGCGAACAATGGGAATCCACAGGCTGTTCAATTTCAGGTGACCTCAACGCAGTACAAAGCGTTGAAGTATTTTATCACCGGTGGGTGCGTGACCTTAATCTTCGTTCTGATCGGAAGTATGCTCCGTCTCTCCGGATCAGAACCGGTGTCGGACAACGCACCGGCTCCGAGTGCGGGCTATCCTCCGCACTATCCCGCGTTCACGAGTGCTGGTTTTGGTTTTCAAACTATCCCAACGGAAGCATCCGCCGCCAATCAAGCTGCTGCGGTGGGAGTCGAGTCTGCTTCTGGTTCTGAGTCAGGTGTTGCATCCCAAGCTAGCGGTGTAAATGCTGCCGGGATTCCACTGCCTCCTACCGCTTTAGGCTGGCCGATCAGTTACATTCCGACGCTTCCGATAGGCGTACCTGTCCCAGTGCAATCCGACGTCTTCGCAGCAGGTAGTCATCCGGCTGCGACAACTGAAAGGCCAGAAACCGGAGCGACTCAACCCGCAAACTCGTCTAGCGAAATTGATGAGGTAGGACTGGAAGGTTCTGAGGCACCACAGCAATCCGCCGACATTTCTGCGACAGAAGCAGCGGAAGATTTCCAAGTCGTAGATTCATCTACATGCCTCGAAGGAGATCGCTCCGATGCCATGAGCGATGAGGATGTTTCCGTCGAGGAGACACTCTTGCAGCACCTAGAAAAGCTTCAAGACGATGTTTCCAGAGAAGGAACCATTTGCGATTCCGAAAATCATGATGTGTTGAATGCTCATGGTAGTGAACTGGAAGGGGAGAATCTTGATCAGATCGAGGTTGCCGAATCCGGGGAGCGTCAGGAAGCAGTCAAGCCGGGTGTAGAGCTTTATGATCCCGATGAAAGTCGAGATCCAATCGCTGAGGATCTCGCCAGCTTGCCTGGTGAGACGTACGGAGAAGAGATCCAATTCGATACCGGCAACGAATTGGAGCCACAGGGTAAAGAAGAATCAAATGCGGCAGAAGACCCACCTGAGCATGATCAAGTGGGAACACCGATCCAGCCCGTGGAGAGTAACGCAAAAGCGATCCAGCAGACTCCAAATGCTGAAAATGCGGAGTCGTCCACGATGGAGCAAGGTGAGCATCGAGGAAGATCCATGTCCATTTTCGATTCCATTGTTGCAAATACCATCGAGGTGAAATCACTGGCTTCGTAGGAGAAATGTAATCAAGAAGCGCTGTCACTGTGATTTGCAATAGCGGTGAAAACGCAACGATCAAACCGGCTGTGTTGAAGCAGCTGAGAAACATCCGTTCTCACTGGTGTCAGGTGGGAACTAGTATTTTTAATTGTCCGATACCATGCAGAACCGAGCTCTAATCTATATCGTCTGCGTGGTTGCTTGCGCCTCGCTCCTGCTCCTTGTTATCGCGGAACAAGGGATGGTTGAGCCTACACCCATTTCAACAGAACGCTTGCTCGTTAACTCTGAAACGGGAGCCACAGGGAATTCGAATCAGCCGACCTCGGATACCCAACGTCCGACGTCGTTTATCTCAGGTAACCCGAATTCAGGTTTGATCGATACGGGGCATGAAAGCGATGCGCAGCATCAAAGTCTCGCAGAGAGTTACTACGCAGACACATTGGAATCCAGTCAATCAGTCAAGTTGGTCGAAACGGATGCCATCAACCGAACTGAAGGTGGGTGGAGTACCTTGAATGACCAAAGCGTTGGTCCAACCGCATCTATCGACGATTCGCCTAGTCGTGGAGAGTTCGGAGGCTCGTTTTTGCTCAATGACTCTCCAGCATTTTCTCAGAGCGAGAGTGATAGAAATCGCTCGAATTCCACTTCTGAACCTGAAACGAGTTTGACGGATGGCTTCACACGTGTCAGTGACCTGCCATTGCGTGAGGAAAACGCGATGGTCACTCAGGAACGTGCGAGGAACTCGAATGTGACGCGGGTCTCCATGATTGATCGACCTGAATTGAGGAACAATAGCAGTATTCTGCAGGTTCAGAATCAGGAGCCAACTCAGTCGCAGGCATCCAATGAGGAAGAAGGGGAAGCACAGCAACTGGGCGTTCCACCACCGAAGAGGACTCCAGCTTTTTTGAAGAAGCGTTCTATTCTCTTAGAGCCCGGGCAGTATCAATTCGAATATGGATTGCGCTATTCCGTCGACAATAACTCCTATGCGCTTGCGGGCCTGTTGCAAGAAGGTACATCTCAGGTGCAAGTGGTAAATGCAAACCAAAAGCGTCAGCTGGTTTCCACTCCGCTCGAGTTTCGTATTGGTTTACAGGAAAACTTACAGGGGTTTCTCTCGTTGCCCATCGGTTGGTCCGCTCAATCGCTCACTGCCGGAAACTCTCAGACGGAATCGGATATCTTTGGTATTGGTGATCTTGGGATTGGTTTGACGAGGGTTCTCTGGGCTCCGGAAAAAGCGAAGATCAGGTTCCTTGGCTTCCTACAGGCAAGCGCACCAATCGGTGGTGGTGAAATTTCGTTGTCCCAGCAGGATAGGGATGCGTCGCTGGGTGCTGGGTATTGGACGATGACAGCGGGTGGGAACATCACTGAATCCATTGATCCTTTGATCCTATTTGGAAGTTTTGGTTACACGCACACGTTTGGAACGCGAATCGATTCAGGGAACTACGTCAACGTTGGAAATACGATCTTTTATCAGGTGGGCGTTGGCTATGGTATTAACCCCTATGTAACACTGAGTGGTTCTTTCTCTGGAGCTTCCTCCGGGCAAATTCGCTTAGACGATACCGTTGCGACGGGTGCGAGATCTGAGCCTTTCTCCTTACGTATTAGTGCGTCGGTGAACAAGCCTAAGGAAGGTAAGAAAACTAAATTGGGCACGAACTATGAACCGTTTTTACGATTCGGTTTAACGAGTCTTGCCAATGATGTTGAGTTTGGTATTCGGTGGACTTACTAATGGGAAAACCGCAAATGAAACATCAAACCGACCCTGCATCCGACGTATGCGATCGCTCTCCGCGTGCCGCCTTCGACAGGACTCCCCATCTTGTTCCGCATGCCAGGATATGGCGGATGGGTATGGTGCTGGGTTTTACTTTGATTAGCCATTTGTGTTTGGATGTGAATCGGCTTCAGGGGCAGATGACCGCAGCTCAGTTCAACGAATTGCGCTATGGATCACGTGCACCCTATCGAGATGAAACCGCAAAGTTCCAAGCTTATGTGAAAAATGCGAGGCAGCTGCGCAATGAAAATGTGGTGATGCAGCAACGAGACTTCTCCTGTGGAGCAGCGGCACTTGCGACAGTGCTGAACTATTACTGGGGAGAGAACGTCTCGGAGACGGCTTTGCTATTAATCATTGCCAAAATCCTTTCGCGCGAAGAGCTTGAGGATCGAGTTCTCAATGGCCTTACTCTAACTGACCTGAAGAATGTGGCTCAGGTCGGCGGTTACACCGCTGTGCTCGGTAAGTTGTCGATTGAAAAATTGGGTGAAAGTAAGCTGCCTTTGGTTGTCGCGATTACCGTTAATGACTACGACCACTTTGTTGTTTTCCGTGGCATGGATGATGAATACGTCTATTTGGCGGATCCCATTTACGGAAAGAAGAAAGAAAAAATTGAGACGTTTCAGGAGCAGTGGCAGCAAAACGCGATTCTTGCTGTGATCAAACCTGGTGAACCTCCCCAAGAAAACAGCCCGCTCGCTGTAAAAGAGGTTGAGAAACAATTTTTTCAACAGAACAGGCAATTCATACAGTTTCAATTAACTGGAAGAGTGAACCCCTGACATGAATAAGACTTTTATCGGAATGGAATCCGTTAGATGTACGCTTGGTGGATTGTTGCAAGACAATGCATCGATGATTCGATGTGTGGAGGATGAGAGGCGCTTCTCCAATGCTGAGACCCCACGCGGTCGTTGCTTGAATGCATCATGGATTTCTGAGATTCGTGGCATTTGGGTACTCATTTTCATTGCGAGTCTAGGTCTGACTGGTGGCGTCAATGCGCAAATGATTTCCGACCTAAGGCAACCCATCAATGATTTTGAAGTGAAGGATTCGGCAGGGGACGATACCCGAACCCCCGAGTCAACAGCGATCGTACTTGTGGAGGGGATGCTAGAAGGCGGTAAGTCAGATCACCTCGAAATGACCGATGTGATTGTTGACACCAGAGTGATCAATTCACTCGACGCGTCAGCGAACCTTCTCAGCGATGACGGTATTGTTCCCTCCAACTCAGACACTCTGGCCGAAATCATTCAGTCAAATGGAGCGGAGGATAAATCCGCAGTGGTAAAGAGTGTGGAAGCCAATCCGCTTGAACCAGAGTCTCCTGCCGTTGCATCTCCAAGCGTCATCAAAAAACCGGCTGTTTCCGAGCGTCGAGATCTATTGGAGCAACGCCCTGAAACGACTGAGTCCCCATCCATTATCGCTGACGAAAGCCCCTACGATGATGGCGACGTGACACTCGTTGCACAAGCGCCTTTGATTGATGAGCCCCTTGGTTCGGGGCTCGCAACTCCCTTGGTTTCGCGTGGTGGTGCACCTCCACCGCCTGTGCTTTTGCAGCGACTCCCACCACCCAACAGGACTCAGGACGTCTACGAGATTGTTCCCGAAAAAGCCCAGAATCCTTTAAGCCCTCAGAATCCTGTATAGATCCAGAGCGGTGAAACTGCGCAGGACTAGGTGGGTCTACAAGAAGATCTACCCTTGCCTGAATCAATCGATCGACCTGAAGTACCGAATGAACCGGTTTATATCCTGCCTTCAGATGAGGCTGATCAGGATAGTGAAATTGTTTGGTTAACGGACCAGGCACCCAATCCGAAGACGGTGAAATCGAGTCGCCGGCATCGTCTTATGAAACGAATGGGACGGTACATGGAGCCGATGCGACCGCTGAATCTTTGTGATCGTGGTTTGTATTTCGCAACCGAATTTACGTTTCTTTCCTCAAGTCAAATTGCCAAGTCACAGGTAGAGGTGGCGGATCTCTTGTCGGATGAGGATCAACTGATTCAGTCCAAGGGAGCTTTTGGATATGGTCAAAGAGCTATTCTAGGTCTTCAAGGCTCAGTGTTCGGTTTTGAGGCGGTTTATTGGGACTATGGAAGCCGGGGCTTTGAGAGTGGGTCTTGGAAGCCACCTTACATTTTTGAACAGTACACCATCGGACAATCCGTCGATTTAAGTACACTGGACCTCGAAATCACTCAAAAGTTTTGTGTTGCTGGCGTAAACTGGGGTACCGCACTCGGTTTGAGAAAGATGGAATACGTGGGACACTCATCGGCTTTTAGTCTCGCTACCTATCATGATCAGAAGGTTGAGGTCTCTTCGAGTGCACTTGCCAAGAATCGTTTAGACGGCATTGGCCCAACGTTTGCGATCCGAGGTCGGAAAGCGATTTCCAGGTTCTGTGATGCGGGCAATTACGGAACGGGTTTATTCTGGGACACTCGACTCTCATGGCTCTGGGCCGATTCATCTTCGAGCGCTATCACGGAAGCCTCAGCGGTAAGCCCAACCTATGACAGTCCGACTGTAGCTCGATCATTGGATTATGCCTACACGATCAGCAATGATCCCAAGTTGCGAATGAACTTCGGTTTGCAGTACGGCGCAGAATGCTGGAGAGCCGTGGGTCGGAGATCGCGATTAGTCACACGCGCGGCTTTTGAGTATCAGTATTTTGAGCAATCCGATGACTACTCCATGGCATCATCCTTCGCCTTCTTAACCAATGATTTTGATTTTGGAGCGGCGACCGGCGCGATCGCTGAAAATTCTGGGAAGGATCTCAATATGTTCGGGTTCACTCTGATGATCGGAATCAACTACTAGCACTTCGGTGATCAAGCTACGCCGTTGAAGATGACGACGAACCAAAGGGTTGCCATTGCGATGCATCACGTCGTGTTGACCGCGATTACTTACCCGTCTGGTAACAGCGGAGTTGCTTTTCACCTCGAATGAGCAGCTTGCCATCCATCGGGACGGGTGAGCCAATGACGGATTGTTCCATGTCATTCTCGGATAGGATCTCGATCCCGTCATCGGTTAGCGACGCTACAAAGACCACCCCGTCCTCTCGAGCAGCATAGAGTTTGCCATTAGCGATCAATGGGGTTGCATAGAAATTGCTTCTGGATTTTGGCAGAGCTTCACTCCAAATGGTTGCTCCCGTAGCAGGGTTGAAGCACTCCACCTCACCGCGGTCTCTCACCAGATAAACGTTGCCCTGATAACTGATGGGACTTGGGACAAAACTGCTGACATCATCCCGAATCCATAGGTGGTTCGTCTCGGTTACATCGCCTGAGCCATTAATTTTAATTCCGTGCATCTGTGGCAAGCCACGATCATTGCGCCCGAAGCAAATGACCGCCGTTCCATCAACAATCACGGGTGTCGCAATCGCAGGCCATAGCTTGTTTTGATTCGGGTTGAAGTTACCGCAAGTCCAGATCAACTTTCCCGTCTCTGCTTCGTGTATGGTTAGGT
>JAAXIK010000062.1:0-506 GCA_012270385.1 Rubripirellula sp.
CTCTCCAGCGTCGGTTACCACGGGCCCCGAGAGTCTGACCATCAAAGAAGGTGCGGGTGGACGGACGACTAGCCGAATCAGTGAATCGTCGACCCATGCAAGCACAGGCTTAGGTGTGGTAATCGCTGATTGGAATGAAAAGCCTGGTAATGAGATCTTCATCGGCAACGACATCCGAGCTAACCTTATGTGGGTCCGATCTGAACAGGATGGAAGCTGGAATCAAACCGCCGCTCTGGTTGGTTGCGCTTATGGCAACGGAGGGATTGCGACCGCCTCGATGGGAATTGCAGTTGCGGATTACGATCGTTCAGGAACGCTAGATATTCACATCGCGAATTTCTATCAAGAGCCAGTTAGTTTTTATCTTAATCGTGGTGGTTCATTCGAGGATCGTTGCCGAGCGTATAGAGCGACTGGACGGCCCCGGCTTTCGGGTCGAGGGCGCCCTAGACCAGCCGTTTCATGCGGCTCTGCAGGCGTGCGCCGCCGCACATGGGGCAGGG
>JAAXIK010000062.1:516-2381 GCA_012270385.1 Rubripirellula sp.
TTTAGTTTTGATCTTCATCTTGGTGGTTCACTCTAGGCTGCCGCAATTCAGTACAAGCTCCCTGCGCCGAGTCTCACCGTTCTCGGTTTTGGCTGCCAAGCATTTGATTACAACAATGATGGTCAAGTGGATCTTGCAGTCACCAATGGGAACATCGAGAAGGCACCCGGAGAGCCACTGGAACAGTCTCCGCAATTTTTTGTCAATCGTGGAATCGATTTCAGTCTGTATGACGTTCAGGAGCCACAGGATTACTGGCAGGGGAAGTATCTCGGCCGCGGTATGGGGCGGTTGGATTTTAATCGTGATGGGAAGATGGATCTGTTGATCACTCATCTTGGTGCACCTACAGCGCTACTGTTGAATCAAACTGAAAGTAATTCAAATTGGCTGCAGTTGGAGCTCGTGGGAACTTTTTCAGAGCGAGACGCAGTGGGAGCAAAAGTAACCGTCGAGAGTCAGGGGAGGAGTATGACGGAGTGGTTGGTTGGAGGTGACGGTTATCTTTGTCGTAATGAACCGATTCTGCATTTTGGTTTGGGAGAAATGCCTCAAGTGGACCAGATCACCGTAGTTTGGCCCAACGGCCAAAGTGAAACATTCGGGGTCGCTGAAGCAAATCAACGACTTGTTCTCATTGAAGGAACCGGATCAAACGGTCCCTTTTCGAGATAGTTTCAATGCGTGACTGATCCTACTATCAGTCGATCAGTTGGAGTTCAAATAATCGTGGAAGAGGCTCTACTTTTCGTTCTTTGTAGCACCTTGTCCTAGAGTTCGAAGTCTTGCTTCATGTCGCTCCGCTAAAGCAGTATGCTTTTGGGACTCAGGGAATTGCTGATTGTTCTTGTAAATTGCACTCAGTAGACGATGAGCATCTACATAATTTGGTGCTATTTCGACTGTTCGCAATAACGATTCGATAGCTGCCTTGGAGTTACCTGAGTTTTGGAAGCAGATTCCCAAATAAAAATGATCGACCGGTTCCTGAGCATAGCTGGTGAGCTGTTGATAATGCTCGATTGCCTTGGCGTAATCTCGACGCTGATAGGCGAGTTGAGCCAGCAGTCTTAGCGATTCGATCTTCGCTCGATTGGGAGTCTTCTCTTTGGCGATGACTTCCTCGGCAAGGTCTCTTGCGATGGAAGGCTGTTGCTGCGAGCGAGCCAAAAGAGCGAGTACCGCATTGGTGTCGGAGTCATCATCGCCCGAGTTTTTCAGTTCTATCAAGGTTCGAGCAGCATCCATGCCATAATTTTTAAATGAAGCGGACTCAGGCTCCTCTTGCATCACTTGAAATTTCGCTAGGGCTTCACATCGATCCAGTGCCGATTTTGGGATATTTGCTGTGCTCAAAACGGGAGTCAGACCGGCGATGACCTGATTGCCTTCCGATTGATCGGAATGAATGCCAATCCGATGGTGCGTGAAAGCGGTATGTGGGATCTCACTTCCTTTCGCTGGCATGTGACATTTAGAACATTGGTTTTCATTCAGCGCGAGACGTTCAGTGATTGGCTGTCCGCACGCCTCATTATCGTGGCAGTGTAGACAAATCGATTGGAAGTGCTTCATCGCTTTCGCAGGCTCAACTGGACGATGAGGGTCGTGACAGGTGATGCAGGTTAAATTCTGTGTCTCTTGGTAGCACTTGCTTTGATGCAATTGTTCAACATGACCAACCACTTTCATGCTGTCATCACCGAGTCTGTACTGATAATCAATCCTGAAATCCGTTAACCGCAGACCTGGGCGAAAGTCCCATTCATCTTTACCGGAGCGGCTCGCCTTTCCAGCGGCCTGTAGATGACATTGTTGACAAATGGCTTCACTCAGTTCACGTGGAAGCGTCAGGGGGTTAGCAA
>JAAXIK010000027.1 GCA_012270385.1 Rubripirellula sp.
TATTCCAGAATTGGTTTAATCCCAATACCATTGATCATTTCAGGGTTTTTTAAAACAACCAGACCGTCGAGAGTGCGAATGTAGCTTCTGGTCAGTTCATCATCTTCAATGTTTGCGGAACCAAGCCCTGGCAAATCGATTAGTTCCAGCGTGGAGGAAACATCAGCGGCGGGAACACTCACCAGCACTTCCCGGTAAAGCGATTCACGCGCAGCCTCACCAGGCCGTGCCTGCACAAACTCTGGCAATTCGGCGATCAGGTCTTCGACTCGTCCGTACTCTTTGCGATGCGTCGTTGGATCCGCAGCATCCGACCCAAGCAAGTGGTGAAACTTCTCTCGACTGATGAGAAGGACCTCCAGCTTTTGCAACTCTTCCTGTCTTTTCGGGTTCTGCGTGGCATTGATTTCGGAAACCACATTCTGCAACAAGCTGGCGTAATCGAGTGCCTGCGACGAATCATCATTCGCAATAGCCAAATCGTTCTGAGACGCAAAAAAGCGAATTCGCTGGTCACAATCCTCTGGCGACATGTACAGAGGGGTAATCGTCGGTCGACACTGCGCATCATCAGGAGAATAAAACTGAAGCCTGGTGACGGAGGAAGTGCATGCCTTCCCGCCCGCACCATAGGGAAGCACATCCAGCCCCACCAATGCGTTCACCGCCGATGACTTACCAACCTGAGACCTGCCAACAAATCCTACGCGGAATCTTTTTTTCGCGAGACGACCACGTACCGCTTCAAACCGATTTGCGATATCGGCATCGTCTCTGGCTGCTTTCGGTGAGTCGCGAATTTCTGCGAGTTCACGATCAATCGAGCGTTCTCTGAGCCACTTCAAGAGCTGTGGCTTTTGCTCGAGCAAGTCAAAACACTCTGCAAGTGGACGGTAAGCTTCAAGAAGAGAAGAAAAGTCAACATGCTCGGCCAACAACGGACATTCAGATTTCGTCAACATACGAGGTGTTCACACCAAACAGAGGAGGATTGAGGGGCAGCGGACCAACACAATGGTAATCACCCGTTTCACGGAGCAGGTTGCTGTGGATTCTTCTCGGCAGTCTGTGGCGGTCGCCATCTTGGAGTTCGCGTTTCCCTCCACCACTGATCTCGGTTTCCATCAGTGATCAAAGTTGAACGGTATGAAAAAGGCTGGCCATTTTTTGCACGAGCCTTACTCTCATAGACGATCACCTGGTATTTCCTGTCAAAAGTCATCTGCGGTTTTGTGCCGACAGGTAAATGGAATGTTCGTCGGTATTGCAGTGGCCGATATGGGACTGGCTGGTCTAAATTTCCTCCGGTCAACCCGACTTCAAACCACATCGGTTCATTGACTTCGTCAATCAAAACCGTCGGTTGCTCCCAATCCTTGGGCAAATTAGGAAGGAACGGGATAGCACGCTCAACATCTCCAATTCGAAACACTCGATAAGATGGATTCAGCACAGCACCTTGCCGGATGGCCTCCAGCACCTCCACTCTGGGATCATTGAGTTCGTCCAACTGTTTGACGACCCTATCGCACTGTTCACGTGTCAAAGGCATCAAAACCCAAACACGCTCTATTCCCTCCTGCTTGACGAAATCAAAAGGCTTTTTTGTCAGGGGTTCTACACGGAGTGCGAAACTTCGGCTCAACACAGTTCCCCTGTTCAACCCACCATCACCCACGGTATCCATGTGAATCAACCGCACGGGGCGACGCCCCGAGTCATTCACCAATACTTCACCGATATCCCCACTTCTGAGAATCTCGAAGAACCGACTCCGATCGGCTTCCGTACCGCGGAAATCAGGAATGTGTGCAAAGAACTGCTTCGCAACCTTTGGCCAATTCTGTTTTTCACCGACGACCTCTTTACCATCTACCTCGAACAGAAACTGATAGCTTTTCGGTTCCCAGTCGGAATCCAACCTCAGATGTGCTGTCGTCCGGTTATAGAAGCGGAATCTTGCATCCTGATCTTGAAGCGACCCGAGCGTGAAGTCTTCCTCGACCGATTCAGAGACGGGCGCCGCAACCGAGTCGCTGTCGTATGTGACTCGAATACCAGTTGGCCGTTCCGGTTTCCCCTGAGCTCGATGCCCGGTCAATCGCACTTCCCAAAAATAGCTTCTTTCTGAATCCTGACTAACCACGCCATCAGTGACAGGAGAAGAAGATTTATCAGCAATCCCGAGGATCATTTCCTTCATATCGTCATAGTCACGCTTGGAAATCCGAACGGCCCTGATGCGTTCAAGATCTGCAGACAGACCACTGTCTTTGTAATTGATTGCATCGACGAAGAGACTTCGCAACTGCTCTTCGTTTTTATTTGGCGGCGCATCGACGAGAAGAATCATGTC
>JAAXIK010000130.1:0-373 GCA_012270385.1 Rubripirellula sp.
GGTGTCTTGGGATTTGTTGTGTGGAGATTAAAATTTTATCGGGGTTGAGTCCTGGCTGCCAAACCGTAGTCGCTTGCAGCCCTTCGCTTTGCTCCGCCCGGTCAGTGGGGATCGAGCTCAAGTAAAAAATACCAAGATCCGAACCTTTCAGACGCTCACTCTTCTTGTAAGCATTGCCAAGATTACTAAACCTCATGGTGAACTCACTTCCAAGCCCATAAGGTATTAGGTTTTGAAGCCCGTCAATGAGGTCGATTTTGATTTCATGGTCATTGTGGTTGATTAATTCACTGCTTCGAACAAAACCAAATTTCTCGCTGTACGTCAAGCGATAGAGTCATGTCAGACCCAATACGTGGTGGATCTCTTCCAG
>JAAXIK010000130.1:383-2336 GCA_012270385.1 Rubripirellula sp.
ATAAGTTTGTTACCCTGTGCTGTCTTGTAGAGGTTTTTGGAAACTACGTTGCGTGGAGTCGCACGATGGAAGGGTTCCCAGTGATCTGCATCCGAAAAGGTTTCTCCGTCTCGGTGAATGCGAATCGAAGTATAGGGTCCCGTGGTCGCTCTCGCTGCAGAAATTTGATCGTCTGCAGCGTACGGAAATAATGCGAGATCAGGATCACATCGGCCGGCAGTCAACGCGCCAAGGCTGGAGATAAACATCCAGTGATCGCTGGATCCAACCAACGACATGAAAAACTCCGGCATCAGATGAGTATTCGTAATCTGAAAGTATCGTTCTCCATCCATCTGAACGGAGTTTCCGGTTATTGATTCGTGTTGAGCTGACATGGGTGGATTTGAAAGGTATCGTTGACTCAATAGGGAAGGTGCCCAAACTCACTCCATCTCGAACTGTGAGGATCAGAGTGCCTTAATCGTTCATCCAGTCGAGAATGCGATGGGCAGGGGAGCTTTGATGATTACGTTGGGTTGATTTACGAATCCGTTGCGTTTTGACGATCCGCAAGAGCTTCCCTTACTTCAGAAGCAGTCTCTTCGGTGATGTCGTAATCCCACATCACATAAATTGCTCCGATCACACCGGCGATGGGCAGAAAGGAATAGGCAAAACGTAGGCCAGTCATAGCGGACTCGGTGACGGCGTTCGGATCGAAACCGACTAACCATAAGATCAATCCGCCCAGCAGTCCGGCGAATGCGTGTCCAAATTTAACCATCCACCAGTAGACCGCACCGAGCATACCCTCTCTGCGTTCCCCTGAGTGGTATTCATCAATGTCGCAAACATCCGCAGTCATCGACATCATCAGTGTGAATAACCCGCCAATGCCGAAGGAATGAAACGGTAGAGCAATGAGGAAAAGTACGGGACGTCCCGGTTGGAACAGAAACCAAAAAAGAACGTATCCAATAATGGATATCGCTTGTGTCACAAGAAAGGTTTGTTTCTTACCAAAAATCTTTGAAACATAAGCAATCAAAGGGATCACTAGGAAAGTGGTGCACAATGCACCCACGCAACCATGTAGTGCTGGCCAATTACCCGCGGCACCTGCATCCCCGTTGAATAAATAGTGAACGATGATGAAGAAGGTAAACGCAGCAATGATGTTGAACGAATTGAAAACCAGAAATGTGGCAATTGCCAGTTTTCGAAACTGAGGAATTCTAAAAGCTTGTAAGGTAGAAAGGATGATCGTTCCCAGACTGTTGATCACGGAACCAAAATTAATGGGTTTGAAATCTTGACGATCCAGGGTTGAGGGACCTTTGATGAAAATCGCCGGAGCCATTGCCAGTAAAGCACAAGGTATAGCTACCCATATCGAAAGATTTCTGACACCTACATCTGGATTGGCAAACCACTCGGGATCGTACAGCACGACCCAGAACCAAGGGGCAATGACCCAAGCAAATTGGCCAATGAACTGAGCGAATGCCATGATCTGCGTCCGTTCATGGAAATCCTCGCTCATCTCGTAACCCATCGCCACATAGGGAACGCTGAAGATGGTGAGTCCAAGATAGAAGAGCAGCGAACAGGCCATGAAATAGGTGAAATTGAATTGCAGCGTGTTCTCACGGTACAACTGCCACATCACGCTGTAAGCGATTCCGAGAAGAATTGCCCCGATGAAAACGTAGGGGCGTCTGCGGCCCCATTTGGATCGTGTGTTATCCGAGATAAAACCCATGATCGGGTCCGTAATGGCATCGAAAGCCCTCGGAGCAAAATAGATCAAACCCCACAGTAAAGGTGGGAATCCAAGGTCCTGAACCAGCACCACGAGAAACACTCCCAGCGCTGCCGGGAACATCTGATTGGCAAACATTCCCAGCCCAAAAGCAAGCTTGTGGAGGAATGGAGTTTTGCGGGCCTGAGGGGTGTTCATCGGGTTGAAAA
>JAAXIK010000203.1 GCA_012270385.1 Rubripirellula sp.
ATCGTCACCGTCTTACACGTTCATACCCTGTTCGCTCATAAAATGCGAAGTGCAGGACACTCACGCGGCACAAAGCACCGAGTGCCCGCTTACCCTCATCAGCTGACGTAGCTTTCAGTCTTAGCTAGCAAAGTGCGTGACTGATGCATTTTGCCTTTGGAATCGCGTCACTGAATGACAAGGTTATTTAATGATGTCGACCTTCATTCGATAAAAGACATTATTGTCAAAATCAGTAACTCGGCGGGGTGCGTTGTTAACAGAAAACTCACCTGCGAGCTTTTTCTTGGTCAAGCCCGCCTCGGTGACCTGACCATCTAATAACGTTACTTCTACCATATCGGTGCTCTTCGGTTGGCCGCCAAAACAGCAGGTCCCAAGATCCGGGACGAGAATGAACTTTTTAAGCACTCCCGCACCCGATGAAGGATGGATGTAACCCTTCAGAAACACCGCTTGCCCGTTCATTTCAACAGCCGTTTGCGTAGGCATATCCACTGACTGAGATGCATCTTGCTGAAGCTCATAAAACGGTAAACGTGTATAACCGTCTGGGACCTCGGTAACGTAGATGTAAGTGTGCATGGAAGCGCAGCCAAGTATGACTAAACCGTTAAGCGTCATCCCGGCTATCGCCATTTGTAAACCTTCAAATTCATCAGGATATCGACGAATCTGGCGATAGCTTAGCCAGCCCACTATCAAACCAATGATCGATAGTCCCAAAGCTGGCCAGAAGAAATATCCGGCTAAGCCTCCCAAGGCTACAAAGATAATCGACGCGATTGCAGTCGAACTCAGAGCCCTATAGGGAAACTCGACATCTTCGGTGGTAGGTGAGAGTTTTTGGTCCATTGACATGGTCAATCGCCTAAAGCATGCAGAAGGTTGGAATAGCCGCTGGATGATGACCGTGTGACTCGAACTGCAAGAGGCTCGATCAGTAGAGTCGGAGTGTGTCGGGGGCACATATCAGCAGCGGATGGAAAATGGTTAGATACGCTATTGTTCTAAAATCTCAAGATGAGACTTAAACAGCTCGCTCAGGGGACAATACGAACGGAAATACCTTACAGTTCAAGTGGCTACTTGAAGGCAGCTTACCCCCATTGGTGCTGCTTGAGCCTCTCCGAGGCTCTTTGGTTCTCTATGAACTGCTACTGGTCCCTTTGTCACGAGCCGGAACAGGTATCGAGAAGAATGTATTGGCTCTCCGAACGCTTTCAGGATCGATTTTTTCAATCTTTTTGAGTGCCTCTTTAGCGGAGTCTAGAGGGCATGCTCTTAAGTAATTCACAACGGGAACACGTACCCAATTATTCTCTGGGTCTGCGGTCTCAAAGAGATTAACCAAGCGGTTAATTTGGCTCCAATCATTCCACCTCGCTAGGTCGGGAATCACCAGGTCTGCGAGATCTTTACGATCTAAAACATGATGCAGAGACTCGACCAATGCGCTCCTCGGAATGACATCGCCTTCTGTCCCATGGAAACGAATTGCCATGATGGCTTGGTACGTATCTGCGTAAGATGCCTGCTTATTGGCTAAAAAGAGCTCATTGATTAAGCCAAGCCCGCTTTCGCCACCGAGGGTGAGGTAACAAGCAATCATTGCATCGAGTCCACCCCTCGCACTTTTCGAAGTACTTCGAAGCATCTTCTCCAACATGGACAGGTCGTCTTTGCCACCGCAAACACCCAACAATGTCAGATAGAGGCGTTTCCGATCCGTAGGCATCTCAGGATCACTGATCCACTTGACCAGTTGATCATGATCCATTTCGGGAGCTAATTTTTTTACAGCATCATAGGGTGCGATTGCGAATTCATCGTAGGCATCTCTTGCCAACATGGATTCTTCGTCCTGCAAAAATTGGTAATAGAATTTTAGTCTGACTAAGTCGTCATCTTCCAAAGCATTCATTTTCCCAATATACGTCTCGGCTCTTTCGGTCACAGGAAGGCAAGACCATTGAAGTTGAGGAGGATCTACTCCTGAAAGCATGATTCGACGGCCTTTTGTGACATCGCCGTAATAGATGGCCTCCAGTTCGTCTCCAACTTGAACGAGGTCACCACCTTTGAGTACTTGGACCACTTTCATCATGAGCTTACCGGTTTCAGCATCGCGTTCAGAGGCATCCTGAGTGGAGATGGCGATCACCACGGAGTCCATTGCGGCCATTTCTTGCCGCAGAGTTTGCGATACCGCATTACAAAAGGGGCAAGCCAAAAGTTCTGCAGGCAGAAGAGTTAACCACCCTGCAGTTAAAATTATCAATGTCTTCAGATACTTAGTGATATTCATAGAAGGGCACATCAAA
>JAAXIK010000014.1 GCA_012270385.1 Rubripirellula sp.
CGACACCGGTTTGAGTTATTCCATGACACAATAATAAACGGCAGTGGTCAAATAACTAGGTCGCGACGAGTACTAATCTGTGAGGCAGGGTGTCGCAAAAATCAGACAACGCTGTGATTCTTGCCACGAACAGTATCGATAGCGTCGATCCCTCTCTTTGATATTCAAGAGGATGATTGGAGCTTTCAACTGGTGAAGCGGTTTGCGCCGAGTCGGCCGCATTACCAATCTGCCAATGGACCGGATGAAGGGCCTGTTAATTGCCGATATTGTTGGTCGCAGAATTGATCCGTCATTCCCGCCAGATACTGTCCGGTAGCCACCTCCGGTGAAGATTGTTCTGCCCGATTTCGAAATCGAAGCGGTAACCGTAAGGGATCTTGGGAAAGTGTGTCGAAGAGCACCTGCAGGCGGTCTGCCGCTGCCTCCCTCACTGGAATCAGACGTTTGTGGCGATAGACGGTTTCAAATAGGAATTGTTCCAGTTCTTCTCTTTCGCTAGCAATCGAGGTGCTGTGCTCGAGCCGTACCCCGAGCGAACAGACTTCGTCACACGATTTCCCGCCATGCGGCATCAGTCGATCACTGCTTTGGTGCAGGAGATCACTAACTTGGAGATCGATCAGGGCCCGCACAAGTTCAACTCGGATTTGCTGTTTGGGCAGCACATCGATCGGTTCTCCCGTAGTCAGGATCGCTCGTTGAATAATGGAGAGATCCTTCAGTTCAGCAATGGTTAGCAAACCCAACTGAAGTGCATCATCTACATCGTGAGCGTCATATGCAATCGAATCCGCAAGATCAACAATCTGAACCTCAAGGCTCGGGGATCTGCCCACTGCGGCAGCTTCCTTGTTCGCCCGAACGTCTTGGCCTGCAAGCGTTTCATGACTTAAATTGAGTCCGTCGAAATTTAGGTAGCGTTTCTCAAGCTCTTGTACCACCACTAACGCAAACTGATTATGCGAAAAGCCACCTGCCGCAGCGAGGCACGCGTCCAAGGCGTCCTCGCCACAGTGCCCATAGGGCGGGTGCCCAATATCATGCATGAGAGCTAACGCCTCGGTTAAATCCTCATTCAACCTCAACGCCCTCGCAAGCGTCCTCGCGACGGAGGCAACTTCAAAGGTGTGAGTCAGGCGCGTCCGGTGATAAATCCCCATTTCCCCGGTAAACACCTGCATTTTCCCGCTCAACCTACGAAATGCACTGCTATGAAGAATCCGGTCGCGATCACGAGCATAGGGTGCTCGATAAAGATGTTCTGACTCAAGGTGGACTCGGCCCTGAGTGTCACTGCTATGGGTCGCATAGCTTGCAAGCAGAAGGTGCTCTCGGTCAATGAATTGCTGCAGGTCAGGGCTGCTTTCTCCGTCAATTTCACTCACAATGAACCTGAAACCTCAGCAATTGGTAGAGTTAACGCTCAATCAGTTGTCATTCCTTTACCGTGTTGTGAGTTTAGCAGGCATGCCAGCACAAGCCCACATGGATCCCATCTTTGCCAATGGCTAAAAAAACAAGCAAAACGACAAAGCAAAAAGCGGGCAAAAGGGGCGACCTTTCCGAGTACCGAACGGCCCACGAAAGTATTCGTATTCGAGGGGCCGCAGTCCATAATCTTAAGTCAGTCGATTTAGATATTCCTCGGGATGCGTTGACCGTCATCACGGGAGTATCAGGCAGTGGTAAGAGCTCGCTTGCTTTTGACACTCTCTATGCAGAGGGTCAACGTCAATACATTGATAGTCTCTCTGCGTACGCTAGACAGTTTCTCGACCAAATGCCACGCCCGGAGGTGACATCGATTGATGGGTTGGCACCCACCTTGGCAATTGACCAAAAGCCTGGCACCAACCACGCCAGGAGCACTGTTGCGACGGTTACCGAAATCTATGACTACCTCAGAGTCCTCTATGCGAGGATTGGTGTGCCCCATTGTGCCAACTGCGGATCTGCGATCGCTAAGCAATCTCCCGAAAAAATCATTGAAGAACTGATAACGCTTCCCGAGGGCTCAAAGGTGGTGTTGACTGCGCCAATGGTAAGAGGTCGTCGAGGATTGCATCGTGAGGTATTCGAGGATATTCAAAAGAGCGGGCTGATCCGGGCACGAGTGGATGGTGAAATTTATCTTCTTGAAGAGGTGCCACCACTCGCTCCCCGTAAATTACACACCATCGAGGCAATTGTAGATCGGTTAGTTGTACGGAGTGGAATCGAAGCCAGAATCAGCGAATCCGTTCATCTGGCGGTAAGGTTAGGTGGAGGCGTCATGGGGGCCATCTTCGACAACCGAGAACACTACTAGGCGATCGAT
>JAAXIK010000076.1 GCA_012270385.1 Rubripirellula sp.
AGGGTGGAACTGTTGGTGGCGTCGTTCCAGCATTGATGGGTCATGGTGAGGCAGGGAGGGCTTCACCATGACCCTTCTCTCTGGTCGCTCTCGAGCGATTCAGAGAACTTGGCACCCCAAAAATAACAGCCGCCAAAGCACAAGCTTCGGCGGCTGTTTCGGTTGATGGGCTTTCGTTCGTAGGTTTAAGCGAACAACTGTTTCACAATGGAACCATCTCGCACGAGTGTGATCGGTCGACCTGTGGTCGTGTCGTATTCCAAGTTTGGGTCGATACCTAGGTTGTAGTAGAAGCTGGCGGCGACATCATCGGGTGAAATACCTTCATGCCGTGGACCGGCCGCAGTGTCGTCGCTCTCGCCAATCACTTGTCCACCTCGGACCGCCCCTCCCGCCATCAGCATGAACATGCAGCGTGGGTAGTGGTCTCGTCCACCCTCTGCGCTCCTTTGATTTATTTTTGGTGTTCGACCAAATTCACCTGTAACGAAGACCGCAGTCGACTCCAGTAAGCCGCGTTGTTCTAGGCCAACCAGCAGGCCACTGCGCCCCGCATCCAATTTGGGTAGATTATTGGTTTTCAACTTGGTGAAGTTGTCCTGGTGTGTGTCCCAACCACCTAGTTGGACACTAACCAAGCGTACGCCGGCTTCCACGAGTCGAAGTGACAGCATACAGCTTTGTCCAAAGCTGTCTTCACCAAACTGGCGTGCGAAGCTCTCAGGCTCTTTGCTGATGTCAAAAGCTTCACGGGAGCGAGGCGAAGAGATAATCGAATAGGCTTGTTAGCAGAATTGATCTAATCCTTCAAGTAGCTGGTCGTTCTTCTCAAGGCTGGCAAATCTTCGATCTAGCTTTCGCAGCAACTCTTGTCGCCGCTCGACTTCATCGATTCCAATGCCATTTGCCAAGCTGATTCCCCGTACTGAAAACGGATTGCCGAAACTCGGCTGGGAATTTGTTTCCAGTGGGGCATAGCGAATGCCGAGGAATCCGGGGCCTTGCCCCGCTCGCGGAACTGCGACCAGGCTAGGGATATCACTGTTGTTGGAAAGCTCTTTTGATACAACTGCTCCGTAGCTTGGGTACTCTAAAGCAGGGATCGGTTTGCTGCCTGTGTTGACGTACTCACGACCTAAGCGGTGAGCCGCCAATGTGTGGCTTACACCCCGCAAAATGGCAAATTTGTCAGCACAGTTCGCCAGTTTGGGCAAGTGCTCTGAGATCTGAATGCCTGGGACATTGGTCGCGATCGGCTTGAAGGAGCCGCGGAATTCATCTGGTGCGTCTGGCTTCAAATCAAAGGTGTCCAGGTGAGAAGGTCCACCTGGGAGTTCAATGAAAATGGCGCGGTCCGCTCGTCCCGTTTGTAGTTGGCCCGCGTGAGCCATCTGCAGGTAATTACTGAGCGTTAATCCTCCTGCGGTCAGCATTCCTGCTTTCAGCATGTCACGTCGGCGAACTCCGTCACAGGTCTGATGATATCTCATCTTGATCTTCTTCGGTTTGTTGAGGTTTGTATCGATGTCTCTTCAAGGTCGCTGCAATGGTTTGGCAGCCGTGCAGGCATCGACCTGGATTTTAGTGAGTAATGATGAATTCTTTCGTGTTGACCAAAGCCCATAATAAGGATTGGACTCCGTCTGCGATTGTCTCGGATTCTTCGATGAATTGAAGAGCAATCTTTGATTCCTCGGCATCAGGGTAACGACTGAGCGTTCGTAGGTACGCTTCTTCGACCAAGTCGCTGACAGTCAATGCTGCCTCTCCGTTGGTAGCTGTTTCGGCCGATTCCAGCGACGCCCAGATGCTAGGGTCCGCAACTAGGTCATCGAATCTAGGTACAGTAAACCCAGCCCGTGTTATTAGATTTGCAGCGGTATTAATCTCACGTTACAGCTGCACTCGCAGTTATTCTTGCCGAGTTTCGGGGGCTCGGCGGAACTGTTGCACTCGCTTAATGATTTGTTTCCGCATCAAGTCAATTTTTCGAACCGCAGCTATTTGTCTCGCATCTTGTGTACCAACGGGGCCAGGAACTCCAATCGCCTCACAGGCTTGCATTACCCAACTATTCTTATCGCTCAGCCTTTTGTGCATTTCAGAATCATTGCGTAAGTAGATCGATTGGAGCAAGCTCGGCGAGTCACTTCGATCGCAATCACAATTCGTTTCTCGAATCGATTGACCGAAGACTTCCAATGCGAAGTTCTGTTGATTCCGGAGTCTCGGTTGACCCTCGGCGATCGCCATTTCATCGAGTTCGCCTCTCAGTTCCTTGGCCCGTTCATCCGACCCGGTTGCATGTAGGAC
>JAAXIK010000222.1 GCA_012270385.1 Rubripirellula sp.
TCTCCAGGTGGTTTACCAGCGGGCCCGTTCATCGGTCTATCCTGACTATCTCCGCTCTGGTCGGGTCCTGCATCCTCAGATAGGTCCCTTAGGTCACTATTGTCCTCGGTGACCAGTTCAGGCAGATCCATTAAATCGAGATGGTCACGCAGATTTAGGATAACGGAGTCACCTTCTTGGAGCCCAGACTCAATCGCGGCCATTTGATCGTTAGTAGCTTGGACCTTAACGGTTACCGTCTCGAATTGGTCATCCCCCCTCTGAACCAATGTGTAAAAGTCATTTCCATGTTCATAGAGAGCTTGAATTGGCACTTGCAAAGCGTCAGGTAACTGTTCAACAAAGATCTGTGCTTCGGCGGTCATGCCCGTCCGAATATTTTCAGGCGGATCAATAATCTCAACAATCGTTGCGTACTCCTTGACCGAAGAACTCATCCAGCTACCTGGCTCCGCATAACGATTTACTTTCTTCACTCGTCCAACGAGTTGAAGTCCGGGTATAGCATCGACTGATATTTTTGCCGGCATCCCCTCTCGGATGAGTGTGACCCTCGATTCGTTAATCTTACATTTGATCTGCATCAATGTTGGATCGGGCAAACGAATGATCTCCTGTCTTTCCCGAACCGTTGCGCCGGCTTCAACGACAAACTCTGCACTGCCACCGCGGCTGCTATATCGATTTGCATGCACAACAACTCCATCCGCTGGAGCATACATGACGCATTTATCGATTTGAGAAGAGACGTCTTCGTATTCTGCTTTTTCTTCGAGCAATTCACTCTCCGCTGCAGAAAGAGAAGCGGTGGCAGCTTCAATGTCACTGTCATATTGCACCAGCATCTTTTGCTTCGTTAGATTTCTTAACACCTTCAATGCTGCGTCTTCGACGTCGAGTTTGTTCTGTGCGTCAGCGACAGCAAATTGATCGGCCTCAAGTTGGAGCGATTTTGCAAGACCCTTGGAAACCAAACGTTCACCACTTTGGAGCTTGAGCGTTGCAGTCCTAAGCTGCTGCTCAGCTACCGCTCGTTTCGCAAGAATGCCTTTCTCTTCTTGAATGAAAAGACCTTCAAGGTACTCTTTGCGGGCAATTTTTGCCTGCTCGAGGTTTGCTTCAGCAGTTGCTAACCGAGCCTCTGCAGTGATGACTGCGATCTTCTGCTCTTTCTCTCTGGTTTCTAGTTCAGCACGATCTAGCTCGACCAGTTTATCGCCCTCTTTGACGCGTGTACCCTCTTCAACCACCCACAGAATAGCGATCCCGCTGCCGCCCCTTGATTTGACCTCCGAGGTCACAACCTGATTGCTACTGCTTTCGATTTCTCCCTGCTCAAGCACGATGTGGTCGAATGGGGCAACCGTCGCTGTGCTGCGGATTAGTTTTGTGGTATCCACCCTACCCGAGTCAGAATAGAGGGTCCGGTATCCTGCGAAGATCGATGCACCGACCAGAAACAAACAAATTAGAACCACGATACCGGCAGCACCCTGCCGAGTCAGGCCATCCCTGGATGGTCGAAGGTTGTTACGAGTCATCTAATTCCAGCATCTAAAGGGTGAAACGTTGGCAAAACCAAGTGCCAGATTCTAGTAAGTAAAACTCTCAGCGGTCGGAAAAGTTCCGCGATTCAGGAGTTTGATGTCTTCATCAAAGTACTCAATTGACCGATTTAGTGAAGATTTGACAGTTTTTCAGGTGATTCACAGTCAAAATAACGATCCTCCGCAATGTGCATCAGGTCATGAGTCCTTGTAGCGACTTCACTCGGATCCAATGCAAACCGGGGATTTATCTCAATTTTCGTAGTCTCGTCAACCTTCACGCCCGCCCCTCGTAGCCATTGGCGATGCAATTTACAGATCGCCTGTTTTGCCAATTCAGGCGTATCTACCTCCGATCCGGTCGCGTTTTTCACGGGGGCGAAGGCGAGTTCGGGTTTAGCTTCAACTACTAGGGCATTCTCTGCTCTTGGCAAGAGGTCGAAAATGAACCGCTCAAATTTGATGGCATTGGGTTCATCGGGCTTCACTTGTGCACCCTCAGCGTCCAAATGTTCTACAGCTTTCAGAGCACGGTGGAACGGGAGTGCAGTGACTTGCCCCAGGCATCGATCGAGAAAATGAAGATCGAGAATGTGAACCGCAATATTCCCGGCCCAAAATCTTAATTCCCCATCACTACCGGTTTGCTGAGCGATGGACTCCGGAAGGTCACTGTATTCGACAATATGCACACGGTCACCGACCCTGACCACATTACCAACACGCTCAAGTGGGTAACGCTTTTTTACCACCTGAGTGGTCATCTCACTCTTTGCCAGAAGATGATGTCCTAATAATGCTGGATCACATAACTGCGCGAGCGGGTTATCCACTTGAATGTAAGCGAGGTGTTTAATGCCACGCAGCCGAGCATCATTGAGGGAACCACTGTTTTCTAAAGCCGCTAAGGTGCCCCCATGTCCATCGGGACTCAGTGCTAATGAGCTTTTTGAACTTAACAAACATCTACCCGTAGTTGCATCGATCGCCGGCATTGTTCCCTGCTTGAATATCCGGACACTACTTGGAGATAGGCCAAGATATTCATGATCAGAAAAATACCTCAGTGTCTCAGCGTGGGTTGCCTCACTCGTCATCAAATATAAGGGTACTTCGACTTCATATCTTCGATTTATTGCTCTCAGTCGATCCGCAAACACTTGGAATAAACTTCGACCAGAAATCGGTCCTATTGGATACATCCCTTTAGGATGTTTGAAACCTAGCCGCGTGCCTTGGCCCCCTGCCACCATCACTGCCGCGACTTCACCAGCGCTCAACGCTTTCTCGCCTGCTTCGATTGCATCCTGAATCGTCCAACTTACCCCCTCGCCATCACTACGTACTGCAACGGGCGGTTGCATGGCCGCAACGTCAACAAGGTTGGAAGTATCGGACGATTTGCCAGAAATCAACTCGCCAATGATCGACCAATCAATTGCAGCAATCTCAGCGACCAAATCCTTCTGCTGAGCTGGGTTTATCTCATCCCAAAACTTCAAAAGATGAGATTGTCCATAAGTAGTGAGCTCATTTAAAATCACTTCAGGAATTGTCTTCATGTATGCATACCGCAGAAAACTGACAACACTTATATCGATGGCTACTCAATGACGATAATGCCATGCCTCATCCTCATAACGATCAGACCGGATCGTTGCCATTATCTCTTCATAAATTCTTTTATCTGCTGTCTCTTCAGCATCAAATTGCCGCCGTATACTCTGATTGAAATCCTTAGGATCTACAGGAATATTTGTGACAAAATCTGAATGATCTCGTCCTCTCCTGTATTCGGGTTGTCTCGGCGCGAACTTAAGACATCGATGGAGAAAATCCAGATTGAAACCGTAGAGAAGCGTTCCGTGATAAAGAAGATGGTTACGATGAACTCGAAGACTATTGCCGGAACATTTTCGATCGTTCCAGACAACATCACAAATACCCTGCAATTCAACCTGCGGAATTTGTTCTTGCAACGATTTCAGAACCCTGCTCATTACGAATTGATGAGCATGATCAATTTTCCTGAGTGAAGGGTGTTTAACCAAGCTCAAAACAACGCTATACATCAAGCACCCCGGTCCCCCGACCACGCTGGCTCCTCCACTGCAACGTCGCAAGATCTCTATACCAGATTGCTGACAGAATTCTGTATCGATCTCTTCCTCTACTCGTGATGATCTTCCGGCTATTACGACCTGCTCAGAGAACTCCCACACCCTAAGCGATTCCCCCGCGTGAAGTTGTTCAGCTGCCATTAGCATTGACTCATCCAAGGCGAGATGATCCCGTGCCTGCTGAATATTCGATTGCAGAAACTTCATAATTGGCACCAAACTCTTTAATGCATTTCTTTCCGCAACGATTCCAGTAAAGGTAATCTTGATACTGCTCTAACAGAAATCATCGAAGTGCAGATTCCTAACGTGATGATCATCACTGAAAGTAGTATCGGCTCAAGCACTGGCGGGTCAATTCCGGCGATAAGAGCGTGTGGAAGCACCGCGAGTATTGCGCAAACGAAGCCAAGTCCAACGCCAAAGATTAGCAATATCATCGTCTCACACAGGACTAGCCCACTGAGCTTCTTTATCGAAAATCCGAAAGACCTAAGAATTGCTAACTCTCCTTGTCTCTCCAGGACGCTCCGGACTTGCGCAATCCCTAATCCAAATGTACCAAGCAAAAGACCGAGTGCCCCAAGACTTTGAAAAGTCTTTAAGTAGGTATTTTGCACGGCAAGCATTCTCGCCAGCGTATCCGAAGCATCGGAAAGATCCATTCCGATGTCACTAAAACGCAACTCCATGCTTTTCTGAACTTCGTTTAATTTATCGGATTCGCAACCAATCATAAAAAACTGGTAGCCATTTACCTCTGGGAATAAGGTATTAAAGTTTGACTCACTCAAAAGCACTTTGCCCTGCAGTACCGAATTGGAGAGCAAACCAACCACTTCAAACACCTTTGGGTCTTCTGGATTAAATTCAAAGCTTTTTGTCTCACCAATCCCTTTCATCATTTGCAAGCTCCACATTGCGGTGTTCTGATCGAGAACAATGGGGATAGGATCCTCTGGTGTTCCAGTTGCATCCCGATTTAGGGCATCCCAATTCATTTTTGAATTCACCCCCTCCGGCCCCTTGGCCCAGCGAAATCCTTTCAGGTTTGAATCCTCCAGCAATTTCTGGAAAGAGTCAGGAACACCGAGCACCGTTGGTTGAGCGGCTTGGTAAAGATTATTACAACTCGCATCCTGACCCAATTTCAAACGAAACATCTGAATAACCGAGTTGCCCACCTTCTCAGCATCCGCGCCCATTAACTGTTTGCGAACACTAGTGTCATTGAGATTCTCATAGACCGGCTGAGAAGATTCTCCTATCAAACTAAAACCACCGGTTCCCTCGTCACTTGGCTGAAGCTGAAAAGCTGCAATGGCAAAAATTAAGAAAGCGGCTGATGCAATCAGCCCCACAGTCATGGTGCTCCGCATCGGATAACGTGCAAGATTTCGCACCGCTAATGAGCGAGTGGAATTGAAATAAGATTGGGCGTTACTTTGTGAACCAAAACGGCAAAGAAAGAGAAAATGGCCCGCCAAGGATGAGGCTAAGAGAGACATACCGCTTCCCACAAAAGCACCTGCTGCAATTTGTCCTCCAGTCATTGCACCGACGACACCAAGTCCCATTGCGATGAGCATTAAAGCAAAGACGCTTGACCTTAGAGCGGTATATGATCCCGAACCTCTAACAACATTGTCATCTGGATTGCGACCTCCCATTAATTGTTGAGGGCGTGACGTTGCTATCCAACGGAGGGAAAAACGAATTGTAATTAGGGCAATAAAAAGCCCGAGAAATCCACCAAGAAACAAGCTTCGGAAAGTCCAGTGGAATTCTAAAAATGGCACGGTTACCGCCCCCACCCACCATGTCCTGAGACCATGAAGAATGATGATGGAGTAGAGAACACCAAATATCAAACCCATCACCATCCCGGCCAAAGCTGTGATCGTACCTTCGGTAAAGACGTACCGTACCAGCGCAGGAGGAGACCATCCTGCAACGCGGAGTACACCGTACTGCTGTATGCGTTGGAGAAGCCCTAGTTTAAACAGCATCGCAATCAGAAGTACTGATGCAGCAATCACGAAGAAACTCAGTGCAAGGAAGAGCCCATCAAATGGTGTAGTGCCGCCGGCTGAGGCTAATTGATCTGATCGAATTGGTAAGATTGTCCAGCCGATTTTACTAAGCACAGGCCGCACGGAAGCACTCAATCGCTTGGATAAATCCTCAATCGATTCATCTGACGATTCAGGGAATCTAATACTGGTGATCAATCCGAAGCGACTACCGAAATACTTTCTCCCTGCATCGAGTGGCAGAAATAATTTTGGAGTTAAACGGTGATCATTCCAATACTCATCATCCGCCTTGGTGATCTCACGGGTCAACTTAAATGGCAGATCCCAATCCGAAATTGAATTTTGGTCGGTAACGCCCGGGACCACGGGGGTCAGCCCCGGATCGTTGTAACGCGACAGTTGCTGTCGATAAATAGCGGGCCGACGCCGTCGGTAAGGCTCGCTTGGTTGTACTAGGGGAACAATGGATGTAACGACCGCTGAAAAGTATCGTTCGACTTCTTGCCCGTCATCAACTTCTGGTTCGAAATAAGCGATTCTGAGGGAGTCACCGATCTCCGCATCGAGCTGACTCGCAGCCCACTGATTGAGCACAACCGGTACGAAACCTTGTTTCTGTTGCTCCGCTGTGAGTAGGAAATCCAAACTCAAATCATCGCTTGAATCGACCGCCGTGATCGTACTGTAAGGAATGCTCTTTAGCAGATTCCCACTTTCATCTAAGTGGTCAATCGCGTTGGCGAGGTAAGTGCATTGCGGAATCGCTTTGTTGTTCTCTGTATCTTCAAGAATTTGCTGCACCACAGCGTCTGGTACCAACAGTGAGTCCGAAGTGAGGGATCGATAGGAGAAAACTTCCTGCTCTTTACCGTCTTGATCGATCCAAGCACCCGATATCTTAGAGAGATTCAAACCCAGGGAACTCAGGCTGATAGACAAAGTGTCCATAGATACAACTTTGTCAAAAAGAATCATATTGGCCTGTCCTTGACGGTCCAGACTATCGGCAATCAATTCCCTATTCATAAACACATTGAAAGGAACAGCTTGACTAGCCGACAAACTGAAACGCCCCAATCCTCGATCAGGAATGATCTGTGCGACTTTCAAGCGGGGCAGCCCTTCACTGTTGGACTCCTTGCGTCCCAAAGGGCTATCGGCTGGCACTGCTTGTTCAACGGGTAATCTCACTGTTACCAGATCACCCACGACTACCCCTAATTCATCAGCAGCGGCTTGGTTGAGAGCTACTCCATTTTCGGTCAGATCTCGAATCTCATCGGTTAGATATTCATCCATTGACCAAAAGGAAGAATCACATCCGATGATTTGGACTCGTCCCGAACGACTTACTGAGTCCGCTGATACTCGGTGTTCAATGATGCCTTTGCTGAAGAAAATAATCGGTGCATAGCCCGTATCATTACTATCCAGTAACTCCCTGAATCGAAAGAATTGGTTGGGAGCAAGAATAGATTGAATCTTTCCCAACCGCTGAAGAGTAAGGTCGCGTAGACTGCCACGCATCGAGTCGCCCACGAGCAATGCACCGACCATCACCGCAGTCGCTACACCCACACCCATGGCAACCGCTATGCTGATACGCCATGAGTATCGAAAAGATGCGATAGCCATCTGGAATGGAGAAAAATCCGCTCGTGCTGTCCGCTCTGATTCACTCATACCCAATCACTAAACTTGATTAGAAGTTTTTCTCTTTTCCCACCGATCAAACATATCGAATGGATAACTCAGACGTTAAGTCACGGGGATATTCCGTGACATCACCATTAACGTAACATTACAAGGGGATTGCTGATAGCAAGCCAAATAAAACCCAGTCAGCTACTGGAACGATACCAATTGATGCGTGAAGTTATAGCTCTATGATTGGGACGGATCGTTCAACTTAACCGAGGAAGCCAGATGATGTTAGATCCTGAGCCAATCATCCTAATCATTACGACTGTCGATTCGGAATCAGATGTCGAAAAGATCACAGAATGTTTTCTTGAGAAACGACTGGCTGCCTGTATTCAAGTCGATCCAAAAATAAGAAGCTACTACCGCTGGGAGGGAAAGATCGTCTCCGCTGAAGAATATCGAATGGTGATAAAAACAGCATCATCTAAATGGCCTGCCGCAAAAAAGCTCCTTTCGAACATCCACCCCTATGACCTTCCTGAGATTACGAAGATCGAAGCCGTGATCTGTTCTAAAGATTACGCAGCTTGGGTCAGACGCGAAGCCAGTGGCGAACTTGAATAGATGTGTTTACAGGAGCCGCGGCGATTGAACGGAATGGCATTACTCAACACCGTCGAATCCCGGTGGCGGTATTAAACCGCCGCCCAATCGTCCAATTCTTGGAGAGGGCCAGAAGCGAGGCTCAACAGAAAAGCCTATGCCGACATTATCTCGTCCCTCGTCAACATTCACTCCCAGTCTCAGCAATAAGGATTCACCAATGCGAGTCACTGCAATCGTCTGCCCTATGTTGCCCGTCTCTTCAAAATCGTAAGCCGTATTCGCTGATGCAATCCACTTTTCGTTTAGACGGTAATCTAAATTAGCTCGTAGAACTGTACTGTTGATTGGGCCGCGTAAAGAAAGTAATCCGACGTAGAGCTCGCCCAGACCGGGGCGACTTGTTCGAACTCCAGCACTTAACGACCGAAGACCTGTGGAAAAAAAGTCAAAGTAGCCGTCACTGATAACGTCAAAGCGATCCCCGACATGATACAGCAAGCTGTAGGTTGTGGGCCCGATCGATTCGGAAAAGTTATCCCGATCCGATTTCGGGAAAAGTGAAGTATCGATATCCAATTGCAAGAGATCAACAATTCTCTCTTTTCCTGGCAGACCGCGCTTCGTCTGCCATCGCTGATGGAGGCCAAATCGAAACCGCTGTAAATCATCAGCAATCACATCGCTAGGACTTGCTACCAACCATTGAAAGCCCTGCCGTAGAGCGTGATAGCGGGGATCGAATCTGGGGTCTAATGCGCCTCCAAAATTTGTAGTGATGTAACGACTCCGAAACTGCTCCTGTGAATTGTCGTCAAGAGGATCATACAGGGGTAGATCCTCAAGATTCAGATTGCTATCCGCGTACTGATAGCCTGCGATCCATTCCATTTTATGAGCCAATCCCCTTACATTAAGCAAGGCGCTTTGGATCGACGGATCAACCTTCCAAGCCGAAAGACTTGCGCTGACACCCGCTTGTCCGAGTAGTCTCGTCACAGGTTCGCCCAGGGAGTCCTGACCATAGTGTGCCGCTTCTCCAGAAAGCGATGGCAGAATACGAATAGGACCGGCCTGAAAAGGTAGTGAAATCTCTTGGCGAGTTGATGCAACAATCCCATCGGCAGTGATTTCACCCGGAACTGGTGAATACAAAGCAGACTCAGCCGGGTTCTTAGGGTTGTCTGCTCGATTTAAACGCTGATAGCCCACTTTACTGTGGCTGGAAAGCGTTAACCTATCCCCAAGCAACGAACCTCCCAACAAGTAATGATCAAGCTGAGGTAATTTTTCTGTCACTGTGTAAAAATCATTCAGCCTACCGCCCACTGTCAGATCGAGAAGATGACTATGGTGATAACGCCTTAGATGAACCTCTGAGCGATGGTCAGTATCCTGATCCCATTCAGACTCTAAATATTGCTCGAGAAAATTACGATCACTTATCCATCCCAATTCAGCAGTTAACTCACCGGTGCTTCCTATTGACTGCTGATGCCTCAAGAGCACTCTTCCGCGATTCCGAGTCTCAGGGATTAGGTCTCTCCTGAGATTCCCCAAAGTGTCTAGGCCGCCATCCCGAATGAACCAAGCATCTAATAATCCGTTGGCCTGATTTTCGCTGCCCAAGAAGCCTGAGACTTGGTAATCCAGGTTCGTACCAAACGCGAAGCCTCGATCAGTGAAATAGTCAAGTGACAGATCCCAGTCCAAACCTTTACCGGCACTCTGAATACCCAGTAGCTGCAAAAGATCTAGATCGAGTAAATACTGTGTGCCGAAAACACTGTCGCTACTGATGCCAACACTGGAAACATAAGAAGTGGGACGCTCTAAACTCGTAGAAAATTTCGGCCAATAGAGCACTGGAACGCCGCTAAGGTAAACGAAGTTGTTACGACTATCGACAAAGGGTTCCCGACGCTTGCCAACTAAACCTGTGCTTGGGTCGACTTCGTCCTGCTCTTTTTCTCGAAGTGTCAACTGCTCGCTTTGCAACCAATAACGAGGCACTCCCATTCGGCTGCTTGTGATTGCTGCATCAAAGGCGATAAAGTTGCCTTTGGCTACCTGTTGTAGCACATCAGCCTTTAACCGAATCAAACCCTTATAATTCGGCACGGTGGTAATTGCTTCCGCATCGAGAACCAAACCCCGCTCCATCGCGACATTGTAATACATCGAGTCTGCATAAATAATTCGCTCACCTTGGCGAAAAACAATATCCCCCTCCAGATAAAGTTCTCCTTGCGCCTGTGAAAGGTCGTCAGCCCCATTGAATAGATTCGATACCAGCGGTAACCATCCAACAACTCTGTCCGCTGAGATAGAGATGGTACCTAGCTCCATCTTATCTCCGGTTGGTAATTGAGCTGTCACATCCCTCACCAAAACAGTCATACCGCCACGTGCAACAATCACCGTTTCACTTAGCTCGGGACGATTTATGGTTTCGACTTGCGGTGGAGAAGATTCACCACGAGGTACGATTTCAACAGATCTTGTCCCACCACCCACAAGAAACTGCAGACCACCACCAGCACTCTCTGTTTTGGATTTTTCAGGAGGCAGAACACGCTGCTTCTCCTCCTGAAACTGCACGGGGCTAACTAAGGCGTCATTTACGACATTACTCGGCGCCATGTCATCCAGTAGCTGAATCAAATCATTGGCAGTATTTGGCTTCGCTACGTAGTTAGGCGCGCTGACGAGTGGATCCTGTTCGGTAGTGCAAACAATATATTCGGCCTCCTCAATATTCTGATTCCAGGCCCTCTTCGACTCCCAGAGCAGCATTCGCGACCTAATCTCGTCCGAAGACCTGTCAACGAACAGTAATACTGCCTCGGCTGTTCGTTTGTGGTCATCAATGGATACAACACAATCTCCAGTCAAAAAGGAGACATCTACTTCACCCTCTTTCCATCGAGAAACGCTTACCCCGTGAACTTGCAGAGATGCACCAGAAATCACTGCCGCGTGAAGCCGATCGGAAGTTTGAAAACCGAGCGTCGAGGTAAACAGGAGAACGGAAAGCGCAGCGACGACGATCTCGCGACAACATTCCATCACGCTGCGAGATCGAAAGGATTGATCGACGGTGGCTTCCTTGCCAACCAAAGCGGTTCCCAACATAAGAGGAAATTCGATTGCCTCAGAGTTCTGACTATCGGTGGGAGTGTACGAAGAGGTTTTGTTCACTCACAAGCGAGAATGATCGGAACACCTTTAATTTTTTATTGGAATTGGGACTTTTTTTTGGTGATCACAACCACTTTTCAACGTGAAACTCCAAAATTCGCGTGAAACATCGTCTTTTCCGTGATTGGGGAAACCATGGATAGCTATGGAAAAAACGAATTGCCCCGCATAATGACTCCCATGAGGACATGAGCGAGTGACTAATCCCTTCCCGATACCGACTACCTTTTCAGTGCTACGAAACATGAGCTTATTCAATAGGTTTACCGATACGGCAGCGAGCAATTCTCCATCTCCAACTTCGGTAATCCTTCGGAGCGCGTTTGCTCTCTTTATGTTGCTGGATCTATCTAGTAATGGATTCTCAGCTGAGACTCCATCAGAGCCCCCCAGCGCAGCACTCTTCAGGAAACTACTCGATGAAATTTGGGAGCACGAGATTATCGAATCCCCAATGCTTGCCACTAACATTGGGGATGCTCGTGGACAGGAACAGCTCGCGGACGACAGTATGGCTGCCATCCAGCGTAGAGCAGTAAACCGAGCTAGTTTTTTGAAAGAGTTATTGAAGTTCGACCCAAAAGAACTTCCTGGCTTATTGAGCATTGATCACGAACTGACTCGCTTGCGATTGAAATCTCAACTCGATCACCACAAGTATCAAACTCATTTGATGCCGATTAATAATCGCCAAGGATTCCATATTAGCTTTCCCGAATTACCTCGAGAAATGAATCCTGATTCTGTGGCAGATTTAGAGAATTATATCTCACGCCTCTTAGAATTTACTCGCTATACCGATCAACAGATCACTCTCATGCGATTGGGTGTGAAGGCAGGATTAACTCAACCCGCGATCATCATGAGAAATTCAGCCAGTCAGGCAGAGGCCCAGGTGATCGACGATCCGAAGGAGTCCGAGTTCTATATTCTTGCTCGAGAGTCGGCGAAGGGCTCCGTGTCTCCTCAACAATGGAATCGATTATCAGAGTCCTTGCTGCAGGCGATAAAAACAAGTGTGATACCGTCGTATAAAAAATTTGCTGCATTCCTGAAAGAAGAATACCTGCCCGCCTGCCGAGGTACAGTAAGTATCTCTGCGATCGCCAGCGGCAGGGAGTTTTATCGGAACCAAATCGAACACTTCACCACACTGCCACTCTCGCCCGAAGAGTTACACCAAACAGGTATCTCCGAAAATGCGCGTATTCGAAATGCAATGATCGCCATCATCGAGAGGGTAGGCTTTAAAGGGGATCTTCCCGCATTCTTGCAATTCCTTCGAACCGATCCACAGTTCTACCCAAAAACGCCGGAAGAACTTCTGAAAGAGGCTGCTTATATTCTTAAAAAAGCTGACGGCCGGCTCCCAGAATTATTCGGGCACCTGCCTAGAATACCGTATGGCTTAAGGGTCATTCCGGACTACGTAGCTCCACAAACCACATCTGCCTACTACTGGCCACCCGCAACGGACGGTTCACGTGGCGGCTTTTATTATCTGAACACATACAACCTGGCCTCTCGCCCCCTTTATCAACTCGAAGCATTATCTCTACACGAAGCTGTCCCGGGTCACCACCTTCAATTAGCTATCCAAGCTGAACTCAAGAATCTGCATCCAATGAGTAGACAGAGCAGTCTCGATGCGTTCATCGAAGGCTGGGCACTCTACAGCGAGCGTCTAGGAAAGGAGATTGGCTTTTACGAGGATCCGTACCAAGAATTTGGTCGCCTAAGCATGGAAGCTTGGAGAGCAAGCCGACTTGTGGTGGACACCGGCATCCATTGGTTTGGTTGGTCTCGTGAGCGCGCGATCCGTTATATGACTGAAAATACTGCTTTAAGCGAACACAACATTGTTGCGGAAGTGGATCGTTATATCGGATGGCCTGGCCAGGCTCTGAGCTATAAGACCGGCGAGCTTGCAATTCGCCGCATCCGTGCTAAATCGGAACGAATACTACAAGAGAACTTCGATATTCGCGAATTTCATGATCGTGTTTTGGAAGCAGGATCCATTCCCCTTCCCCTTCTTGAGGCACGTATCGATGAATGGATTCACGAGAAGCAGCAATCCTTCTCAGATTGATCCACAAACATTTTCCACGACAGTGTGTCCAAAACACCGATCCTACCTGTGGGATCAATGATTTGCCTGTCCCTTAATCGTCTTTTGGGCCACGTCCCATGCTTTGACCAAATGAGATGCATACTCTCCGGGTTGGAGCAGTTGTGAATCCTCTGAGATATTCATGGAAAACATCCATCCCTCCTCGTACGGATTTGCATTAATCAAAGAAGGGTCATCCAAGAGTGCTTCATTGAATGTGATCAACTCTCCGGAACATGGCGCGAATAAATCACTCTCAGCCTTCTTACTTTCAATGGATCCCAAATGCTGGCGACTTTTCAGATTAGCTGGTGGATCGATTACCCAATCAAGAAAATAGATGTCTTGAAGTAAACGAACTGCGTAGGCAGTCAACCCGAATAGCCAGACTCCCCTTCCCTTCTCTGCTGCCCACATATGATTGGACACATAAAAGCGATCACCGGGGAATTTCGCCTGAAACTCACCCATCATAAAGCTGAACGACCCATCCGCTTCGATCGTTGACGCTTCTGTTTTAGACTGCTCGCTCACGTGTACCGGACCCCGCGAAATTGAGGCTCAAAGAACGCGTTGAGTAATCCATCGACTCGAAGCAGTCCCTGCTGCGTTAGCTCAATCGAATTACCCTGCACCACGGCATCACCATCCTCCTTTAGGGCAGCCCACTGCTCGCTGAAAACTTCGGTGATATCAACATCGAATTTCTCTTTGAAGTAAGAAACATCTAAGTACCCTCTCTTCAAAAGCAAAATCAGTTCACGGATCAACCTTTGATGGGTTGTAGGCACGAAGCCTCTGCCCAGAGGCAACTTTTCATTACTTTCGATTTCCTGATAGTACCGTTCAAGGTCTGCAAGATTCTGATAGTGCACGCCATTGGCGTGCCCAAAACTCGCAACTCCAGTAGCCAACAGATCCGCACCCATCCAGAGATTATCTCGATAGCTAAAATTAACTTTGCTCGGATCTTTCACTACCGTATATGCGCTGCTGACGCTGTACCCCGCAGATTTGAATTGATCAAAAGCATACTCAACCCATGCTCTCTTCGTCTCCCAATCGGCCACTGGATTTTCAATCTGATTACCGAGAATATCTTTGCTGAAAACCGTGTTATAGGGCAGTTCCATCTGGTAGATCGTTACACTCTCCGGCGACAATTCGAGCGTCTTGGTCACATTCTCTTTCCAATTGTCCCAAGTTTCTCCAACCATTCCTGAAATCAGATCAATATTAACGTTGGGAAAATTAGCATTTTCAATCCACTCCCAAGCACGATGAACTTCCTTCGAGAGATGAGCACGACCATTGAGTTCGAGTAGTGAATCTGAAAAATTCTCTACACCCAAGCTGAGTCGAGTAACACCCATTTCGTTTTTCAGGGTTTTTACCTTCGTCTCACTCAGAGTTCCCGGCTCACATTCAAAGGTGACTTCCTCTGCTCCATCCCACGTGATGTGTTCACGCAATCGATCGGCCAATTTGGTCAGTTGTTTTGGCGAAAGAAAGCTGGGAGTTCCCCCTCCAAAGTAGACAAAACGGAAAGGGCGTTCGCTCATAACCGGTAATTGGCTCACAAGCGAAATCTCGTTACATAACGCATCAACATAGCGTTGAACTTCAGCCGCTTTCACATCCGTAAAGACTTTGAAGTAGCAAAACTTACAGCGTTTACGGCAGAAAGGAATATGAAGATACAGCCCAAGTGGGGTCTGCTCGGTGGAAGCAGAGCCTAAAGCCTTTTCGACCTCCGGCAGTTTCTCGTTAGTCCACTGACTGTAGGGTGGATAGTTAGAAATAAAATAACTACCCACATCCGTTTTTTCTTTCTTACCTTCGGTGGAGGTCATTTCAATCGATGGGGTTTACGAGTAATAAGGTCTAAACGTTATCTGTAGCTGCGTAACATCACACAGAGTGATTCAATCATTGACAATCGCCTTACTGGTCAATTTCTTTTCCAGCATCTTGCAAAACGCCAAAGCACCGCATGACGCCATCATCATCACCAATGAACAATCGTCCGTTAATGATTGCGGGTGCGGCAAGGAATGCACCACGAATTTCATAGGTCCATATCTCCGAACCCTGATTTAGCGATAACCGAATCAATCGGCCGTCCGTGGCAGCAATCCAAACATCTTTACCCGCAATCACCGGAGAAGCATCAGCGCGGCGCTTTAAAGTGTAACTCCACTTCAATTCTCCAGTATCGCTTGAGAGTGCATCAACCTGCTTGTTCTGACTACTCACCACCACGAAATCTTCCGTGATCGCAGCACTGCTTCGATACTCTTGTAGGCGATCAATATCTTCATACGTCCAGAGTTTCTCCTGTTTTTGCCAATTGAAAGCTAAAACCAGTCCGTCCATGATCGGCAAGACTACTTTTGACCCTAATATTGCAGGAGTGCTACCTGTTGGACCTCCCAATGGCAGGGGATCTCCAACTATCTTTCCCGTTCGAAGATCCACCTGATGTAATTGTCCGTCACAACCACCCAGGAAGGTTCGGTTGCCAGCGATCGATGGGCTACAGCGAACTTGATCTTCGGTTTGGTAGGTCCAGCGTGGGGCACCATCTTTCAAAGCAAAGCTGTAAAGCTTTCCATCCTGCGATGCGATGACCACCATATCTTCAAAAAAAGCTGCAGAACCACTGATTTCTCCACCGGTCTCGGAGCGCCAAAGCTCCTCACCCGTCTCTGGATTGAGAGCATAGACATTACCGTCGACATCCCCAATCACCATTTTTTTGCCATTCAGGGCCGGGGCAGCTAGGAATCCCGTTTCGTAATCTCGCTTCCAGCTCAGCTCTCCGGACTCTTGATCCAAGGCATAGAGCTTGCCAAAAATATCTGCCGTAAATAGCTTCCCGTGCCCCACAACTGGGGTCGTTTCAATCGCTTCGTCGAGTTTGGTTTCCCAAAGAACCGTGAGATCGGATGGCAACTCAATGGGTGTAAATCCTGATGACTGAGCATTCCCTCGAGGTAAATTCCACTCAGTCGATTTGTCCGTGCCCAATACAGCTTTCTCGTTGGATAAAGGCACCAAGAAAAGCAAAGCAGTGAACACCAAGCTGCCGACACACATTTTAGTGTAGCTAAACTTAGACCAGACAAGGCAGGTCATAAAATTATTTTGCATCTTGATTTTCAGCATTTTCCCAAAATTTCGGCCTCGCAGAGGAAACAAGGCACAACCGTAGAAAAAAACCCCGCTCGGAAGCAAACACGATCTATTATAGGCTTCAGAAGCACGGTTTCCGGTAACCTGCATCATTTTGTCAAATTCAGTTTACCATAACACCTTTCTAAACCCCTCCGACTTCACTAATCCTTATCCATGATCTGCGTTACACTCGGCCGCTCTCGCCACAAGCGAATGATCGCTGAACATCAATATCTTGTAGAGCAAGGTGCTGAACTGGTTGAGCTTCGACTCGACTATATCGGACGTGCTGTGAGCTTGTCACGACTACTCCAAGACCGGCCGGGTCCCGTAGTCGTTACCGCCCGACGCCGTGGGGACGGGGGCCGTTGGCTAAAGAGTGAAGAAGAACGCATCATGCTGCTCCGCACTGCGATTGCAAGTGGAGTGGAGTATGTTGACATTGAAGCTGATATCGCTTCCCAGATCCCTCGCTATGGAAGCACCAAAAGAATTGTCAGTTACCACGACATGGACGAGACTCCAGAGAACCTGGAGGAGCTGCACGAAGCCATGGCGGAGGAAGATGCGGATATTGTCAAAATTGCGACGATGGCAAATTCTTTCTCCGACAACATGCGTATGATCAATCTCGTCAAGAATGCAAAAATACCGACGATCGGAATCTGCATGGGTGAGATGGGAGTCTTGACCAGAATCTTGGCCAACCGTCTCGGTTCGCCTTTCACTTACGCAACCTTCTCAAGCGGTCGGCAGATAGCTCCGGGGCAACTTGACTGGAAGGAAATGAAGCAGCTCTACCGCTACGACACCATTAACAGTGAAACCGCTTTTTTTGGAGTGATTGCCGATCCCGTCGCACACAGTTACAGCCCTCTTATCCACAACACTGCCTTCGAAGATCAAGGCCTTAACGCTAGGTATTTCCCCCTGCGAGTCAGCAAAAGCGATCTTCCAAATTTCATGAAGGAAACTACTGAGCTTGGTCTCGCTGGCTTGAGTGTAACGATACCCCACAAAGAAGAAGCATTAGCTCAGTGCACTCAAGCAGAATCTAGCGCCAACGGCATCGGCGCAGTCAACACTCTCATCTTCAACGGTGAGGATACGCTGGGTTACAACACGGATTATCGAGCAGCGATGGACTGCATTGATGAGCTGTTTAGTATTGATAAGGATTCGGGTCGTTCCATGCGAGGGATGACCGTTTTAGTACTTGGAGCGGGTGGCGTATCGAGAGCAATCGCATGGGGCTTGAAACAACGACATGCAGATGTCCTGATTAGCTCTAGAACGATGGAACGTGCTCAATTTCTCGCATCTGAAATTGGTTGTCGTGCCATTGAGTGGGAATTCCGACACGACCAACGCATTAACCTATTGGTCAACGGTACGCCAGTTGGAATGCACCCTGATGTAGACAGTTCACCTTACAACTCATCTTCAATGAATCAGTATCTTGCGGTATTTGATACCGTCTATAACCCTGAAAATACATTACTAATTAAACAAGCCAAACGTGCGAACTGCCGAGTGATCACAGGCATCGATATGTTTGTCCGGCAAGCAGCCTACCAATTCAAATTATTCACCGGTAAAGAAGCCCCCTATGATCTGATGCGTAAGACGATCAAGGAGGCAACCAACCCAGTGCAAGTCAACTGAAGCATCACACGTTCACCGACAAAGTGCTCCACCCTTGAATCAAGTAGATCCGCCTAACCGACATTCACCTGAAGCACTGCCAGTCGGAACGTCGATTCGACAGGCTCTGCCGAGCGACGCTGATGCGATTCATGTGCTGATGCGTCCCTTCGTGATGCGACGTTTATTGTTATCTCGAACCGAAGCGGAAATCATCGAGTTGACTCGCCATGGCTTTGTAGCGGTCGCGAGTGGAAATAATCAAGCGGTTCAGATTGTTGGATTCTCAGCGATCGAAGTCTACAGCACTAAACTTGCTGAACTCCAGTGTCTTGCTGTTCACCCACATTTCCAAGGTAGCGGTGTTGGACGGGCATTAGTGGAGCATTGTGTTGAACGCGCAAAGGCTCTCAAAGTAATGGAAATACTTGCAATTAGCTCATCAGAAGCCTTCTTGAAGAATTGTGGATTCGACTACGCCTTGCCAGACCAGAAGAAAGCCCTTTTTTGTAATCTGAGATCACGAAGTCACGATTAGTCGATCGACCGATTATTCGGTTCATCATCGGTTAAGCCAGCATCGTTGGGCGATAATCGATCACTCCTGATATCCTCCAAGGATTCGGTAACCAAAGGGTTGGCATCACAACCTTGCTCCTCCAGATCTTCGTCCTCATCCTGCTCTACCGAGACTGCCGTACTGTAAATCTTGTCGTTGTCACGAAGCCAGAGTGGAATTAATAGTGTTGCACCAACCCATATCAGAATGATCCAAGAGATGCCACCTTCTGATGGCCATAACCAAGTGCCATATTTCGCACCACCTAAAGCCATTGGCGAGTGAAGAGTACGCCAAAATATGAGTTGGATTGTGAAAGCAATCGGTAAAGCGATCGCAAAACAACCAAATGCTTCTTTACGCCAATCCAGCTTCGGTTGCAGGACAGCGGCCAATACGGATGAGAGCAATACAATCGCCGCCAGAGAATGCCATCCTATCGCTACACTGGGTAGAATCAGGACGACAATGAGATCAATGAGTCGGGCAGATGACTTTCCCAATGGATCCAATTTCAAGTCGGCATTCGGACAAAAAGCAGGTACAAGAATCCTCGCCATTAAGGTTGCTGCAACGAAAGAAGTCAGCACTCGCATCACCGCATCAAGGTACTGACCCTCAGGCGTCCATGACGCATCCTGAGATGCCTGCCACGGAACAACCATCAAACCTGGCTCAATGAGCACTGGCGCGGCTGAAAAAAAAATGACAACTAACATCAGCGGTTTAGGCAATCGATGGCCATCAAGCCGAATCAAACCACACGCCCAAGAGAGTGACAGTGCACCGACATGGTAAAGCATGGGCACAACAGTATTCCAATCGAAAAGGATGCTAGAAAACGGGTTAGTTTCTAAACGAACCAATTGACGCGGCAGGCTAAGTTGAAAGATCTCTACAAAGCCAACCAATGCGAGTGACACACCGACCGCCAGTTCGACGAGCGGATAACGGATAGAGATGGGCAAATGACAGGAATAACATCGTCCTCCTAGAAGCAACCAACCAAAAAACGGAATGTTGTCTCTGCCCCTTATTTTCACCCCACATTGAGGGCAGTGAGAACGACCATTAACACTCTGCCCCTTCGGGAGTCGCCACGCGACAACATTGAGAAAACTGCCGATCGACGAGCCGATCCAAAAGCACCAGCTGAAAATCAAAATATCTATCAGCCTTGATCCATATAGATGACTTGGCTCCAAGTTTGGATCACCCTGCGATTGCCAAATCGGTAAAAGAAATAGGTAACTCAAAGACACCGTAATCAGCAATCCAATAGAAAGCCAAAACGGTCTTCGTGTGGTTGCTCGTCTGGGTAACAACTTGGTCCCGCCGTTGCTTCGAATAACACCTATTGGATCACACATTTGATCTGCAAGAATTTGCAGCGTCAACAAGCGATTCATCATTTCTTTTGATTGTAGGAAACCTTTCCATTCCTTGGATGACGCTATTGACCGGTGAGTGAGCAGGTTAGTGAGCTTTTGCCCCTTGATCACAGGATCCGATTGGAACCTGCTGAAATCCCCGTAGAAAAATCGCTACAGCCGGAATAAACGGAACGAATACTCGGCAAAAACGACGTTCGACGAAGCATGCTCTAATAAACTCGCGCAATTTACTAGGACAACAGTGAATCGAGTAACCATGCATGGTATGTTAATTTGCAGATTTTATCGCAACAAAGTGCAGCAATTCGATCGAACATGCGGCATACGGTTGCATCGCTTTTCACACGTTAGCATTAAGACTCGATGGCAGAGCCAACCCATATCCTGGTTGTGGACGATAGTCCCACGCAAGTCCGCCAAATCCAAATGGTGCTCGAGAACGATGGGTTCACAGTACAAACTGCCCACGATGGTCAAGAAGCGATGCAATGCATCGAGGCAGAGCAACCTCTGTTGGTGGTAACTGATCTGCAGATGCCCAATATGAGTGGACTTGAGCTGGTTGCGGCAGTGAGAAATCACTCACCCTCTTTGCCCGTCATCCTCACCACGAGTCAAGGCAGTGAGTCCATCGCCGCTCAAGCACTTCAGGAAGGAGCGGCAAGTTACGTTCCGAAACGTGACCTCTCCACTGCACTCGTTGCCGTCGTGCGACAAGTCCTTTCCGTCAATCAGGCCACAAGATCCGTCCGCGAAGTAGCGCAATTCGCAATCAAGAGCACGATCTCGCTTTCTCTTGAAAATGAAGAACTCTTGGTTCCAAAGGTGATTTCTCGACTAGAACTTCCAATGGTCGAACTGGATCTTTTTGATGAGGGCGAACGGATGCAAATTGCGATGGCCTTGGATGAGGCACTTTTGAATGCAATGGTTCACGGTAACCTGGAGGTTTCCTCAGACCTTCGACAAATTGATGATGGCAAACCCTATGTCGATATGATTGCAGAGAGAAAGCAACTCGCGCCGTACAAAGATCGCCGTGTCACCGTCCAAATGGATGCAAAACTAGAGTCAGCCACCATCGTCATTCGATATGAAGGCCCTGGATTTGACCTGTCTTCGTTAAGAGATCCAACCGACCCCGAAAACCTAGAAAAAGCTGGTGGCCGAGGTTTATTACTGATCAACGCTTTCATGGACCAAGTTTGCCACAACGAAAAAGGCAACGAGATCACAATGATCAAGAAAAAAGCAGATCCCAATAGCGAAGGCCCTGAAGAAGATTGAACAAATCCATTGTGATCGGCTGTGCTGTCGTTTTGAATCACAGCGTGAAGTCATTTCTTAGTGTTGAGGATACTCTCCGTTTCGGCATCGCCTCACGCAACTCCCGGTGATCGTAACCCCCCTGCTACTGCTCGTGGTTTTCAACTGCAGAAGACCATACCGTTTGCTTGGATGCTACTTTCCTCGTTGCGAACTTCTTAATCCCGATGCTTCGATAAATCCCAGTGCTTTGCGAATCTGTATAGTTTTCGTACCAAGTACGGAACTACTGGGTACCGAGATTTTTTGCATTGACTGACACCCGTCGTTGCCTCTCATGATCTAGTTAGTCCCGAGGAAGACAGAGCTGTAACCGCTGTAGATAATGAAGATATTTAATGACTGAAATTAACCCATGCCGAATCTCGGTCGCAAACGCGAAGGACTTAAACCCTCACGGTGACTTCGTACTTTATTGGATGACTGCCTTTCGTCGGACAAAATGGAATTTCGCATTGCAAAGAGCAGCTCAAGTAGCCGATGAGCTTCATAAACCGTTGGTTGTCTTTGAACCGCTCCGGATCAACTATCGTTGGGCCAGCCAACGTTTTCACCAATTCATCATTCAGGGCATGAAATGCAACCGTGACCGATTATTAGAAAATCCAGTCACCTACATCCCCTACGTAGAACCAAAGCAAAATGCATCGTCGGGTCTACTCGATCAACTTTCCCAACGTACTTGCTGCGTGGTTTCCGATGACTATCCGTGCTTCTTTTTGCCATCGCTCGTTCGCAAGGCCGCACGATTGATACCAACCCGGTTCGAATTGGTAGACAGCAATGGCATCATACCAATACGGCTTGCTGAACGAACTTTTACAGTAGCTCACAGCTACCGCAGGTGGATGCAAAAAAATATCCAAGAACATCTCGGAGAGATGCCTGAAACGAATCCACTGTCTCAAAAAAAAATCCCTCGCCTCCCCAAAAATTTACTTTCCAAAGAGTTGCAGAAGTGGCCACCTGCAGATCTTGAGCAGTTACTCCAAGCTGGCGGTCTGGACACACTACCCTTTGATCAATCCGTACCACCAGTGAACGAGATGATTGGTGGAGAAGATCAAGGAGAGGCACGCTTGGAGGCATTTTTGCGTGATCAATTTTCACGGTATGACACTGACCGCAACCATCCAGATTTCAAAGCGACGAGTCGACTGAGTCCGTATTTACACTTTGGCCACCTCTCAGCACATCAATTCGTTGACTCAGTACTTCGACACGAAAACTGGTCACCTCAACAACTGGGTGCTCCCAACGGAAAGAATTCTGGGTTCTGGAACATTAGCGAATCCGGGGAGGGATTAATGGATCAACTACTCACTTGGAGAGAGATGGGATTCAATTTCGCCGCCAGACACCCTCGAGAACTCGATCGTTATGATTCACTACCTGATTGGGCCAAAACCAGCTTGAAAAACCATGCCGATGACCCAAGACCGTATCTCTACAGCTTGGAAGAGTTCGAGCAGGCGGAGACCCACGACGAAATCTGGAATGCTGCTCAAAGAGAGCTGGTTAAAACTGGGACGTTACACAATTACATGAGAATGTTGTGGGGTAAGAAGATCCTGCATTGGTCACGATCACCTGAAGAAGCATTGAAAGTTATGATTCACCTCAACAACAAATATGCCTTGGATGGTCGCGACCCCAACTCATACAGTGGCATCTTCTGGGTTCTCGGCCGTTATGACAGAGCTTGGGGCCCTAAGAGACCCGTTTTCGGGAGTGTCCGATATATGACCAGTGAGTCAGCATCAAAAAAGCTGAAAATGAAAGAATACCTAGCCGAGCACTCCCCTCCAGGGAGCTAGCCGTGGATGTCTATCGCGGAGCTCCATCGGGAGCGGAGCAGTCAAAAAAATGGGAACCGGCGACTGGGGTTCCTTTTTTTCGCATCACAGGGCACTTGAATCACTGCATTTCCTAGGAATCATTGCGAAAGGCCTTGTCTGCAGTGCCAGTCCTCGATAGATTCCCTGATTCCTCTGAGTCGGACGCAAAACAACGTAAAGTCCGACCAAATGAACTCGATCCCGAATTATCCAAGTCAATCCCGTGGTGGCACAACCTACCTACAGCGCCAAGCCAGGCGAAATAGAGAAACAATGGCACATCGTAGACGCTTCAGACGAAGTTCTAGGACGGCTTGCTAGCGACATCGCCGTTATTCTGATGGGCAAGCATCGCCCCGAATACACGCCGCACGTCGACTGCGGTGACTTTGTCGTGGTAGTCAACGCTGAAAAAATCGCGATGACCGGTAAGAAAATGGAAGATCGTCATTACACTTGGTACACCGGGTACCCTGGATTGCGATTGGAAAGTTATGGAGATCGACGGGACCGGAAGCCGGAAGATTTGATTTACCACGCAGTCCGTAGAATGCTTCCCAAAAATAAGTTGGCTTACCAGATGATCAAGAAATTGAAGATTTATGCTGGTCCAGACCATCCTCACTCGGCACAAGAACCGAAGCCACTAGCCCGCAAGGGCAAGAAAGTGGTTCGCTGAGTCTCCGTCATCAAAATCATTCCCTCATCCACACAGTAGAAACGCAAGTCAATGGTCGCTGTCAAAAAGGACAAAATTAGCGGAGATGCACTCGGCACTGGTCGTAGAAAGAGTAGTGTTGCACGTGTTCGAGTTCGTGCTGGGAGCGGTAAAATCACCGTAAACAGCAAGCCACTCTCGGAATATTTTGTCAACGAGCAACATCAAAACGCAGTCACCAGCACACTCGATGCCGTTGAGCACTCAGATTCAGTAGATGTTTTGGTCCGAGTCAACGGTGGTGGAATGACCGGTCAGAGTGGAGCGGTCCGCATGGGTCTTGCTCGTGCATTAGTTAGCTACAATGAATCACTTCATGAATCACTCCGAGATGGTGGATTCCTAACCCGTGATTCACGAATGAAAGAGCGTAAGAAGCCAGGTCTTCGAGGTGCTCGACGCGGCGTCCAATTCAGTAAGCGTTAAGCATTGGTTGCATAACTGTTCTCTTATGGTCATCGATCTCAGTAACGAGACGACACGAGGTCATGAAGGAGAATGGTATCGTTCTGGCCCAGGCAGACTGAGAATCGTCTAGGCGGACACCATACAATCCCGCCGCAACGTTATTCTTTGTGGTATGCGAGACATTACTTGCGGCTTGGTTCGATCTAAAACCATACGTCAATGGAAAAATAGCTCGCCTAGCCAAATACAACAGAAATGACGTCGCACGATACGGTTCATGCCGCAATCGGCTATCAAGCTTTAATTTTTTGAGACAAAGGGTTTTGTTTTGGGTACCAAAGAAGAGGCGTTCGAGGTCGAGGGGACCGTCACCCAAGCTTTGGCAAATACACGTTTCCGGGTTCAACTTGAAACTGGTACCGAAGTCATGGCTCACGTAGCGGGAAGGATGAGAAAGCATTTCATTCGTATCGTGCCAGGTGATAAGGTGCGGGTCGAATTATCACCCTATGACCTCACCAAGGGCCGAATCGTCTATCGAGAGCGTTAAACCTTCTAATGAGTTGACCTCGGCCGGACGCATTCAGATAAAAAGCTCGAAGTCAATTATCTTTTTCAGACCGCTTTGGTTCCCCTGTCGGATAGGATGAGTGGGAGCATCTTTCCAGAGAAAGGCGGCAACGCAGAGGCCAGCCGATTGCCCACCTCAGTAAACTGGGTGTAGAAGGATAATTGGTGGATGAGTTGTGCAAGACCTACCCGAAACCGAAATCTGCCTGATCCCGAAACCTAGACTACGCCTGAATAGACATTCACCGAAGCAATTCTTGTCGCTTGAATCCAAAACTCTTCGACAGATTGACCACTCCAAGGTAACGATTTTAGACATATCGAGGACCCATACTCATGAAAATTGCCGCAAGTTCCTATCGCCGCGTGTTGTACGCAGGAGCAATGCTGCTTGCTCTTGCCGTCCCATCCCAAAGACAGCTCCAAGCTCAATCATCCGATGGGGCATCTGAAGAGCCCGTTATCGTCGTGACGATGGGTAGCTTAAATAAGCTGATGCAGGATGTTAATTACGTTTCCGGGCTCGCCGGACAGCCGCAAGCAGGCGGTCTCTTTGCCATGATGGCAGGAACATTCACTCAGGGGATTGATACCACCCAGCCTATTGCTATCACGGTGCCTCTTGTTGACGGGATGCCTCAGCCCATGGCCCTCATCCCAACCCCAGATGTGAAGACCGTATTGAATCGCCTTGAGGCGCAAACCGGTCCGGTTGACGAACTCAATGACGGAACTCTGGTGATTGCAGTCGGTGTGAATACGATCTACATCAAGCAACAAGGTGATTGGGCAATTCTTGCACCAGACCGAGACGTTCTAAATCTAGCTCCAAGTGACCCTGCAAGTATTTTCGGTGATGAAGCTGATCAATATGACATGTCAGTGAAGCTCAAAATGCAGCAAGTGCCTGCACCGATCAGAGGGATGATCACAGCACAGATGCGACAAGGTTTTGAGCAAGCCATGGCACAGCAGAATACTCCTGATGCCGAATCTGCTCGGGAAGTTGCTGAAGCTAGCCTCACTCAGATTGAACAATTGATCACCGACACCGACGAAATGGAATTCGGCTTCAACGTCGACCAATCGGGTAAGACCGTCGACTTCAAAGCAAGATTTACAGCAGTGGAAGGAACGGACCTAGGCGAGGTTATGGCTTCACAACAAGCCATTCCATCGAATTTTTCATCGGTGATCCGCCCCGATGCTGCAGCGTTCTATCACTCATCTGCCGCCATTGGGCCAGAGTCCGTTACGCAAGCCAAAGCTAGCCTTCAAACCGCCAAGGATTCTGTCGCAGGTTTGCTCGAAGCTCAAGGAGAATTGCCACCGGATCTCCAAGATGAAGTAATCAAGTACCTCAATCAAATACTCGATGTGGGGATCGCTTCAGTTAGCGAGGGAAAATCAGATATTGGTGCTATGCTCATGGCGGGAGAGAACAATCTCCAGTTCGCTTTGGGCACTTTCGTAGCAGATGGAAATGAAGTGGCGAGAATCGCAAAAGAGATCGGTGGAAAAGTCGGATCCATCCCGGGAGCTCCAAGATTCTCCTTTGATCGTAGTGTTCACAATGATGTGACACTCCACTTAATCGAAATCGACATTCCCGCATATGAAGAAGAAGCTCAAGCTGTATTTGGTGAGACCTTCGAAATTCACATTGGAACTGGTGAGAAAGCCGTCTATCTCGCTTTTGGTAACGAAAGCGAAAAACTTCTGATGGACTTTATTGACACTGCGGGAAGCGACTCAAGCTCCAACCGCCCCGTTGGCCAACTTCAATTTTCACTCTTACCACTACTGCAATTCGCACAAAGCTTCAGCTCAGAGGACATCACCATGGCAATGATTGATTCCCTATCGCGATCCAGCGATTCTGGAAAAATCATGCTAATCCAAGAGAGCATTCCAAATGGAGTTGAAGTCCGCTTCAGTATTGGAGAGGGCCTTATGCAGGCAGCCGGTGCAGCTGCACGCCAAGGTCAACTCGAAGCACAGCAGGATGCTATCCAAAACGGTCAGTTCTGATGCACTCCTGATTTCCTTCTTGATAAAAACTAGAAGAGCCACCGAGAACTCATGCTCGGTGGCTTTTTTATATTACGCGGGTAAGCTTGACCTTGGCCAATACAACCAAAGCTGTTTCAGCTCTCTAACGCCATGACACGATCGCCCAACACTCTTCTGATACTTGTGGTAGCCGCGCTTCTGATAGTCGGTGCCATCATTACGTCTAAATTCAAGCGCAACCCGAAATCACAGATCGAAGCCCTACCCGAGCAGATCAGCGCGCCGATTTCCTCGGAGCAAGAAGCACTTAGGATGGAGGATCTGATCAGATTAGCAGAGAGTAGCTTGGAGCATATGGCAACTCATCTTGCCGACTACACCGCCAGATTTGAAAAGATAGAGGTTGATCTCGAAAAGAACACATCCGAGCTGTCTGAAATGCGACTCAAGGTTCAAACCCGTTTTCGTAACAAGCAGACCGATAGCCCACGCCGCATCTATATAAAATTCAATCTTCCGGATTCTGTTTCCGGACGTGAGGTGATCTGGAGAGAAGATAAGTACGAAGGCAAGATGGCCGTACACGAAATTGGATTCCTGATTGGACTAAAAACGCTCTGGCTCGATCCTACGGGATTAATTGCGATGCAAGGTCAGCGTCATCCGGTCAGTGAACTTGGTATCGTAAAACTGACGGAGCAACTGATCAGCCGTGGAAAAAAAGATCTTAAGAACCCGAGCATCAAGATCCATTCACGTCAAGATTATGAATTCGATGGCCAAGAAGCACGAATGATCACAGTCATTCGTGATCAACCTCTATCGGAACCAGATGATTTTCAAAAAGCGGAGATCATCATGGATTTAGAGAGAAATCTCGTTTTATCTTTCAGGAGTTATGTCAAAGCAGAGACTGAAGATAACGGCTATCAACTCACCGAGTCCTATTCCTATTTCGACTTACAAACCAACGTCCAGCTAACGGAATCAGATTTTGATATTACAAACGAGGAGTACCAGTTTCCTTGAATATCTAAAATCGATCTCTTTATATCCGATGCTCTACCCTCTTTCTAAACTTGGTATGCTGATGCACCTGTTTGGATTGAAAAGGCAAAGATGCGTTCAGCGGAACAGCATCCCAAATTCTCAACATATCCTCGAGAAGGTTTTTACAGATATGAACTCGATTGGACCGATGATTGCTGCATCTGCCAAGCTGGGACTGGGTTATGCAGAAAGATTATTAAAAGATGTAAGACCTGAACAATTCGGTGCATTTGCGAGATGCTCGGGTGCCGCGGTTGAATCTAACCATCCAGCCTTCATCTATGGTCACCTCAGCTTATACGCACCACGAATCATCAGTGAGCTTGGGGGTAATTTAGGTACGCTGGAGCCCAGTGACACCTTCAATCAGCTTTTCTCGAAGGACGCCAAGTGCATCGACGATACGGATGGAACTATCTACCCATCGATGGATGAAATTCTGACAGCCTTCCGTCAAGGTCATGAAGCTGCGGTCAAGGAACTTGAGCAAGCAGAAGATTCCATTTTCCTGAAAGACAATCCAAATGATGGGATGCGGAAGTTATTTCCTACCCTTGGAGCGATGCACGCTTTCTATGTAGGCGGACACTTGATGCTACATATGGGGCAAATGAGTGCATGGCGCCGAGTGCAAGGCTTGGGAGCTGCGTAGCTTCATTCACAGGTATTAACAAACTCTATTGCCTGAGAACCTCACCGCGTCACAACAGGGGTGACGAACCCTGTACTTTTTCTTTTTTTTTACCCTACACCTAAGCTTTGGTTATCGACGATCGACATGGATTTCTTTTTAACTGCCAAGATAGAGCGGCTACTCATCATTTTTTCGATTTGCATCGTTTTTACACCGAGTAGTAAAGCGAACGAGAAACCGAATATCATCTTCATTATGTCAGATGATCATACAGCTCAAGCTGTTGGTGCTTATGCCACGCTCCTCAAGTCGATCGACCCTACTCCAAACATCGATCGGCTAGCACGCGAGGGGATCTGTTTCGATAATGCGTTCTGTACGAATGGGATCTGCACACCATCTCGCGCTTGCATTATCACTGGGCAATACAATCACAACAATGGTGTCTTCGACTTAGGGGGTCGGATCGAAACCAGCAATCAAACTTTACCAAAGCTAATGCGTGAGGCCGGCTACCAGACAGCGATGATTGGAAAATGGCATCTGAAAGCTGAGCCCAACTTTGATTACTATAAAGTTCTACCCGGACAAGGTAGCTACTTTGACACCGTCTTTCGAATTCAAGGGTCTAAACCATGGCCCAAAAACACGGTTCAATACACGGGATCACATTCATCAGATGTCATTACGGACGCTACTCTGGATTGGTTGAAAACAGAACGCAACGAAAACCAACCTTTCTTTCTTTGCCATCAATATAAAGCTCCGCACGATTTCTTCGAGAATCACCCTCGATATGATGATTACTTGGAAGATGTGCAAATTCCGGAACCCGATTCGCTCTGGCACAAATCGGACACTTGGGGTTCCTTAGCAACACGTGGCTTCAAAGATGAACTCACCGCTCATATTGGCACCTCGATTGGTAGGCGCAATCCTCGAAGATCTTATGCGGTAGATCTTCCGAAGCATTTTCCTGACGAGTTTAAGTGGGATGCCAATAACTCGAATCTATCTGACGCAGAAATCAAACACCTTTCTTACCAAGCATATCTCAAGAAATATCTCCGTTGCGTCAAAGGCGTTGACGATAATTTAAAGCGACTTTTCGATTACCTGATCGCAGAGAATTTGTTTGATAACACATTAATCATTTACACCGGTGACCAAGGATTTTGGCTCGGTGAAAAAGATTATCAAGACAAACGTTGGGCTTATGATCCTTCTCAAAGAATGCCACTCATTCTGCGATACCCTAAGAAAATCCCAGCAGGCAGACGTTCCGATGCCCTGGTGGAAAATGTGGACTTTCCAGCTCTGATACTCGATTACGCTGGGGTGAAGCCACCGGCATCCATGCAAGGCGAATCTTTCCGAAAAATGTGTGAAGGGGAAGATGAACCGGAAGATTGGAAGAAGGCTGTTTACTACCGATACTGGATGCATATGGCGCACCATGACAATCCCGGAGAAATGGCGATTCGAACGAAAACTCACAAACTGATTTACTTCTATGGATGTGACTATCAGGGTAAAAACCAGACTCCACCGGCATGGGAACTCTACGATCTCTCTGCAGACCCAGAGGAGCTTAATAATCTTTATGGAAGACCTGAACATGTAGAGCTACAAGAGGACTTGAAGAAAAAGCTCAAAGAATTGCGCCTCGAGATTGGAGATGATGGAACTCATCACCCGGCATGTGAAAAAGTGGTTCAAGAATTCTGGGATTACAGTGAGGCAGATCGAACAAAGGCAATTCAAATCTCCACTGATTTTCGGAAGCGTAGAGAAACCGAATTAACGAAATAATATCCCCTTAGTTCATTTACTTGGAATGTTCCAAGGAAATGAACGTCGACGAATTCTCTAAATTTCGCAATTCAGATTCTTCGACACGAATATCGGGAAATTGACCTTTAGGATTATCGAACCCGAGACACCTTCACTCAATGTATGATGCAGCCGAGATGAAAAGTCCGTTAGCCCGACAACACATGTGTAAGCTGATTTCGGCATCAAAATCAAAAAAGACAGATCGGTAACGCTCTTCCAAAACCATTGTGATCCTGATTATGACAGGGTGGAAATATGCAAACCATTGACTGGATCATCGTTGTGTCATACGCAATTTTCACCCTCATCCTCGGGTGGAGCTGCGGAAGAAAACAAGAAAGCGCGAAGGATTACTTTACCGGTTCAGGGAGCATGAATAGTTTCCTAATTGGTGTCTCCCTCTTTGCCACACTGCTAAGCACGATTTCCTACCTATCATTTCCGGGTGAGGCAATTGGAAAAGGGCCAGCCTTTGTATTTAAGCTCATCGGGTACCCAATCGTTTATCTAATTGTGGGGTACTGGCTATTGCCGGTGTACATGAAGACCCGTGTCACGAGCGCCTATGAATTACTGGAGACAAAACTCGGCCGAGGAACACGATTGCTGGGTGGAATGATGTTCATCCTTTTGCGATTGGTTTGGATGTCAATACTTATCTATTTTGCAGCTACAGCACTCGCGATTATCTTCGGCGCTGATGAATCTTGGGAACCAGTGATTGTAGTGCTGGTAGGGGTCATCGCAGTAGGATACACCTCACTTGGTGGACTCAAGGCAGTGGTGATTACCGATGCCATTCAAACTGTGTTGTTGTACAGTGGAGCTGTTCTTGTTATCGCGATCGTATCTTGGAAGCTAAATGGATTCAGTTGGTTTCCAACGGAATGGCATCCCCAATGGGATCGACAACCTATTATGAGTTTTGATCCCTCCGTACGGATGTCTCTAGTTGGTGCCATGCTTTCGATGATGATTTGGATGGTGGCAACCTATGGGGGCGATCAAGTTTCTGTTCAACGATTCATGGCAACCAAGGATCTAAGGGCGGCCAGACGATCGATTGCTACGAATCTAATCGTTGGTGCAATCGTTTCACTAACGCTGCTACTTGCCGGGTTTGCTCTCCTAGGATATTACGATTTAAATCCAGAGGCACTCGGTGACTCACTATCTTTGAAAGGTAACGCAGATAAGATTTTTCCACACTTCATCGCTACGGGTTTGCCACCGGTGATCACTGGATTGGTAGTAGCAGCGATCTGCGCGGCTGCCATGTCCAGCATCGACTCAGGAATCAACTCTATCACAGCCGTAGTTCTCTCTGATTTCACGAAAAATCATGACACTTCACAGGGTAATGAGAATTGGAAAGCAAAACAAAGGTTCCGTCGCGCTAGAAGTTTAGCAGTGGTAATCGGTATGGTGATCATTGCTTCGAGTACGCTAGTAAAATTTGTTCCAGGAAATATTACAGCAATCACCAACAAGACGGTGAACTTACTTCCACCTCATCTCTTTGCACTATTTATCTTCGCTTTATTCGTAAAGGATGCAAAGCCAACTGGCGTTTGGCTAGGTTGCTCCGTTGGCACGATCGTGGCTGTTCTCATTGGATTTTCAGGTCCAATATTTGGATACCGTGCCGATACCGGAACCGATCCCGTTAGCTTTATCTGGATGGCTCCCGTGTCTTTAATGGTGAATCTAGTTGTCGGTTGGATTGCTTGTAGATGGCTGCCCGACCGACCTTGGTGTAAATGGATACCAGTGACCTTACTTGTATGCTTTGTGGCCGGTTTGTTCAGTTTCTGGAGGCCACATCAACACATACAACTGGGAGCCACGGTTCGTGCAAAATGCGAAGCGGTGTTACGTGAGGGAATGCGTAGTGATGAATTCTGGCCTTCTATCCATGCCGCGGAAGGGCTGACTGCTGGAGGACATGCAGCGGAGGTTCGAGAATATCTCAATGCCAAACTGAACGCGAGCAAATGGGATGACCAGCAAATATGCGGCCTTACCCGTGAATTGGTTCGTGCAGGGGACCGCTCAAGAGAAAAGAGACTGTTAGATATTCTTACTGGTGAAGAAACATCTGGGCACGTCCATGCGGCCGAGAGCCGGGTTAAAGTTGGCGCTTTAGCAAAGGATCAACAAGAGCTGTTAGAAGCTGTTGAGCATGGTGAGGATTACCGACTCCGGCTAATGGCCGCTGCTGCCCTTGGAAAAGCCGGTAATCCACAAGCGATGGTTTTTTTACGCGATTCTGTAGTATCCGATGAAGCAGATAGGGTTCGAACAGCTGCATGGATTCTGGGCCGTCTCGGGAATAAGTCCGACATCAATCTGCTAAAGACTCAATTAACTTCCGTGAAATCGGACTTAGATCGAGCCTTTTTGAACCATGCCTTAGCTGCCTTGGGAGATAAGTCTGGATTGGAGGCGTTAGCAAAAAATCTTGATGCAGAAGATGCAGTCCAAAGGACCTATGCAGCTACATTTGCTGCTGATGCGAAGGCGGTAACACTAGCTCCAAAATTAATCGAACAACTCGACGACACGGACTTGGACGCTCGAGTCCGTGCTGCTCAATCTCTCCTGATCCTCGCGGAATAGCGTCCGAGCAGAATTGCGACCGTGGTCCAGGCATTCAATCTACTCTAACTTTCACTAATTCATTTCATATCATGTTTGTCATCGCAACATGATGCGGAGAATAATGCAAACGGCAAAATAAAGAATGAGAAAGAGCAAGACGTTACAAAAAATCCGTGACGGTAAAGTGATTAAATCATGTGTCTTGGGACACTTTATCCCTGCCTATGTAGCGCATGCGGCAAAGGCAGGGTATGACTGCATTTGGCTAGATCTTGAGCATCGATCCATCGCGTCCCGCGATGTTGAATATCTACTCTTAGCTTCGCATCACTTTGATATCGACATCATGTTGCGCCCCCCAACTCTTGAGAAAACAGGGCTCTATCGGTACCTTGAAGACGGTGCCACCGGGTTAATGATTCCTCACGTCTCAACCGCGGAAATGGCACAACGACTCGTGCAAGCGGTGAAGTTTCCCCCCATTGGTGACCGGGGAATTGACAATGCTGGTTTAGATGCCGATTTCAACTTTAATGATCCGGACACCTACGCAAAGTGGGCGAATAATGAAACTTTTTTATGTGTTCAAATCGAAACGCCGCAAGCTGTAGAACGCATTGACGAAATCGTATCGATCCCTGGTATTGATATGATTTTCGTTGGCCCAGGAGATCTTGGCTTACGGCTTCGTCAATCCGGTAAAATGGCAGTTGATGATGCTTGGGAACGCGTAGCATCCTGCTGTCTTCAACATAACATTCCCTTCGGCGGTCCAACTTTAGATATACAAGAGATGAAGAAACGCCGCGATCAGGGCGCACAGTTTTTGGTTCACTGTAGTGAGTTTCAAGCGTTCACGTCTTCCTTAGCTTCTAATATCAGGCACTTCGCCGACCTGTGAGGCTTTCGTGTCACGAAAATCACTATCCCAACAGCAGGTATACCTACCCTTAGTGATTGGCAATTTCGGGTTCTTTAATCTCACTCACTTGCAGTTCATCTTCGACACGTTTACCCAAAAAACGGACGACGAGAATAATACCTATCGAAGCACCAAACAAGCATAGCCAAGGAGAGACTCCCACAGCAGCGGGAAGCGTACCAAATACTACGCTCAAGATCCCCACAAGAATCGCATAGGGCATTTGAGTTCTGACATGCGATATATGATCGCAGCCGCTTGCTCTGCTTGCGAACACAGTGGTGTCGGAGATTGGTGAACAATGATCACCAAAGATCGCACCGGCGAGTACCGAACCCGCTGTTGCGAGCACGATTGAACTATCTAACTGATCTGGCTCACCCGACATCTGTATTGATAATCCAACCGACAGCGGTGTCAGGATTCCCATCGTTCCCCAACTGGTGCCAGTCGAAAATGCCATGACGCCAGCAAGAATAAAGACTACCGACGGCAATAAGAAGATCGGCAGTTGATTTGACAATAAGCTTGCCAGATATCCCCCGGTGTCCAAACCATCCTTTTCAGTCATGCCCGATAAAGCCCATGCGAACCACAAGATTAGCATTGCAGGAAGTATTTGTCGTGCACCTTTAATCGAACCTTGAACACAGATCTTTAGCGAAGTACCCATGACGGCATGTAGTAAAACTGCGCTGGACAAACCTGTCGCACCTCCCACCATCAATGCAAGAAAAGAATCACCGTTACCAAGTATCTGTCCTATCCTCTTAATCAACCCATCCTCATCGCTAATCGCTTGACTGTCAGCAAGAGTGTTGGTTCCGGTAATGGTGAGGACGGTCAGCACAGTGATTAAACACAAAAGTACTGGTAGAACTGCCGCGATCCATAGATGACGCGAATCATCTTGACACTTGTCGCCTAAAGGCTTTGAGGAACCACTCAGCTCTTTATCGGCTTCTATCTCCGATTTAAGCATCGGACCGAAATCCCGCTGCAAAATCGCGACGCTAAATACCATGATTAGTGCTAACCAGGGATAAAAGCGATAGGGGATCGACCTTAAAAACATTGCGAATGCTGCTTGTGGATCGTCGATTCCCGAACTGGCTAAGCCATCTGATATGTAGCTGATCTCAATCGCTGTCCAGGTACTGATCAAGGCGATACCCGCTACGGGGGCAGCTGTCGAATCCACGAAATAAGCCAGCTTCTGACGTGATAGCTTGTAACGGTCTGCGGTGGATCGCATGGTGCCGCCGAGCAAAAGCGTATTGGCATAGTCATCAAAAAAGACGGCGAGCCCAGATGTTGCAATCATCGTCTGTGCTCCTCTTCGGGTCTTAATACGAGCCGATACACGCTCAATCAAAACCCGCATACCTCCACCTGATTCAAGCGTGCCAACCATTGCTGCCAATAGCAAACTAAAAATCAAAGCCTGCACATGAGATAAGCTAATTACCGACTCGTAGATCGCTTTGAAAAAGATCTTCGGTGATTGAATCATTACCGTTTGAATGACATCGCTTGTTGGCAAAACCAATCTGACAAACTTGGAATCAATCACGCTCCATTCTGGCGCAAACGTCAGCATTTCCAATTCTTCGGTATCCGCATGCCGCCCAATCACCGTTTTGGCATCGTCATCTGGATCAAGAGACGCAGTGATCCCTAAATCTTTACTGTTAAATTCCTTTAAAAAATCCTCAACCGTCGCCTCATTCGCTGGTGAATTACTGATACCAACCACTACCTCAGGAGTTCCCAGCAATTCTCCAAAAAACAACATCTCTTCGACGCTGACAGGACTACCTGATTCGATTTCGTCATAAATCAAGGCCACGGATGGCTCGCCGCCTAGGAAAGACGATGCGGACCGAAACCGAACCTGTACTTTCCCATCGCTCCCAAGATCTGAGACAGCCTCAGTGGTTCCCAAAGCGAGTAAGACTGCTCCTACAAAGCAGCCGGTTGCCAATGGCAGAATGATTCGCCGGGTGAAGACTGCCAGCGCAATCGCTGTCAGGGGTGGAAGTAAACTATAAAACCCGAAATCCATCACTGCTCTCCACAATAAGATCTACACAGCCAACAATAGGTTAACAAACAACTCAGCGAGATAAGACAGCTAGAATCACTCGCAACAGTAAAAAATCCAGTACTTTCGATTCGCCAAGAAATGGATGTAGCCCAAACCGATATGCATCAGTAAAGGTTCTTGAATCGTCACCGCAAAAAACTCTGCGGATAGCAGCTTCCACCGTGACGGATTCAAGCGTAGAAGTGGGTGGTAGAGCCTCACAGCGGACAAGTTAAACTAGATTTAGGATCTGATTTTTTACGTGAACGAAAGACTAATATTGTGAAATCAAAGATGATCATCCTTTGCGTCAACGTGCTACTGCTTGGCTTGTTTTCACTTGACTTGCAAGCTCAGAATGAAGGCGCGAAAACGATCAGAGTCATGACCTTCAATCTCTGGCGAGGTGGATTAAACGGTGGTCAACCACTGGAGCAATCAATTAAAGCCATTGAGCTCGCTCAAGCAGACATAGTTGGCCTGCAGGAAACTCATCATGGTGATATTGATAACGGCAAGAAGATAGCAGCAAAACTTGGATGGCACTATTTTCAGCAGGGCGGCAGAACAGCAGTACTGAGTCGGTACCCAATCGTGGGATCAACAACCAGAAAATGGGGTGTGAGGATTCAACTCCCTTCGAAGACGACACTGCATTTTTTTAATGCACACTTTCCCGCCTCACCGTATCAACCTTATCAGATTCTTAAGATCCCCTACGGAGACGCTCCATTCATTTCAACCTCCCACCAGGCGGTCGAATGGGCTCTGAAATCCCGCGGAGCTCAAGTGGATAGTCTGCTTCAAGAGCTAATCCCGACTCTTCAAGCGAAGGAACCAGTGGTTTTAACTGGTGATTTCAATGAACCTTCTTTTCAAGATTGGACGCAAAAAGCGGCTGATAAAAAACTCGTTCCGCTCGCTGTACCCTACCCCACCACCAAACAGATCAGCGAAGCAGGTATGAGGGATACCTACCGAACCATTCACCCGGATGAAATAAAAGAACGAGGTCATACCTGGACGAATACAACCACACCTGAGGATCCAAATGATTTTCACGACAGAATTGACTTTGTCTTCGTGAAAAATCTAACAGTGCAAAATGCTCAAGTAGTAGGTGAATCGACTGACAATGCTGATATTGTCCTGACACCATGGCCGTCCGATCATCGCGGTGTAGTTGCTAAAGTGGCTATCACCCTGAATGATGATTCCTTCTCGATTGATTAATAGCTGCTCATCATGGAGTGATGATCCATCAGTCTAAGGCATCTGATAGATATCCTCCGCTCGCTGAAATAATATCCATGACGTCACGATATACTTATCACTCGATTTGGGTATCGCTCCCTTGTGGGTATGGGTGAAACCAGCAGGTGCGATCACCATCCTTCCAATCTTCGGAGAGATGGATTGGTTCTGATAAAAGAATTCAGTCTGCCCACCGTCACTTACGGTATTCAGGAAAAACATAAAAAGTAAAACGCGATGCAAGGATTCACAGCTCGAATCCTGTGGGTAGATTTCTGAGTGCCAATGATGGTAACCACCGCTAAGCTGCCGATACTTCTGAAGATTCAGGTATCCCGGTCTGTAGAAGCGCAGCACAATAGCCCGCAATTGATCATCCGGAACACGGTGAATATTTTCCGGGGACAGCTCAACCACTTCGCCCTTATCAATCTCAATTGTCGGTGCAAGTGCACCACAAACCAGAAAAGGATGCTGACGCACATATTGCGTAAGCTTGGCTGCTGTAACGTTCAAAAGTTGCTGACTGATCTCTGTCCATTCCTGATATTCTGAGATACAGCAATCAATTGAATCTTTCTTATTCGGATCTACCCCGGAACCTACTTGACCAGGCGTGTGCACTTGAGGGAATGATTCAAATGTTTGGATGATTTTCTCGCAGAAGTCTGGATTCAATGCATCATCAAAGACACCGATCAACTGGTTTTCTTTCATCCGTTAATCAATCACCCTGTAAGTAAAAGTAACCGGCCAAAATGAACCATCGATCGACGATCTGTCTGACAGCACACCATTTTCTTGTGTTCAAATATTGATCGTAACACAAGCAAATATTCAGGAAATGTTCTTGATTGGGTTTATTCTGATAGCTCATCTTTCAGGTGATGAAACAACCTGTCAACAGATGCAGTGGTATCAGTATCAGAGCGAAGAAACGAAACCAGACTCGATATTGACTCGTTTCGCGCTATACTTAATTCACTCATGATCGAGTCAACGATTGAATTGAGTTGACCAAGCTTTGAATTTCCCCATACTCCTTGGGTTTGACTCGCCTCACCCTCCCCGATCGTACCGAAGTTCATTAAAGAACCCAGATTAGAGGTGGGAATTGAATTCAAGAACTGTAGATCGAAGTCTGATCCCGTAAAGGTACGCTGCTCCGCATTGGGGCTGCTTTGCAATGCAAATCCAGTATTCTGATTGGAAACACCCAACAGCACACCCGCTTCCATCGCGAGAACGCCAACCACCTCAGTAGTGTGGCCCAGCTCCGAATCACGAGAGCCTTCCTCTTCAACGAATACTGTAACACTCGTGGACGTTTGCGAACGATGGCGAACTGTCGCTGCATCGCGGCCATCTCTTGTTTGCATATCGCTAAGGACCACTGGATTCACTGCACCGTCGATACTGCCGAAATTAATTGTTGAATTCCGGTGCGTTACCGTATTACCAGTCTTCAACGCATTGAGGGAGATATTTCCGCTGGTTGCAATCCCTGTATCAATAGCAACAAAGCCAACTTGTTCGGTACCATGAAGGCGATCAGCAGCTTCTTCTTCATTTAATTGAATCTGAAAATCTTCGGTGCTGACATTACGAATTCTTTCGGTAACTGCCGCTGGATCGTTGTTGGTCATCACTTGGCTGATGATCAAAGGAGGGGTTACGAAAGTGGTCCCGAAGGCGGTGGTTCGGAAAGATTCGTTCGTCAGATCCACACTACCGGCAACCAAATTTGTACCGTCAGTCAAACGATGAACTCCAGCTTCCATCACTAAGAATCCGATATCTTCCGTTGTGTGCCTACCATCTCGGTAATCCCACTCTTGAAATCGAATTTGAAAACTGTTGTTAGTCACACTGCGAACTCGAACAACACCTTGATGTCCGCCATCTCTTGTCGCACCTCCAGCGACAACAACAGGATTCACAAAATCATTCGGGAGGTTAATGGTTTTCCAAACATGCGTTACATCGATCGCCGTACCTGCGTAACCAATGACTTGTTCGCTAGTGGTGACCTCGGTCACGGTAACACGGACCGTGGCGGTGTCGGTCGCAGAACCATCGCTAACCACGTAGGTAAACGAGTCACTGCCAAAGAAGCCCGCATTGGGGGTGTATGTCACCGTCCCATTGCCATTGTTCACCACACTGCCATTCGATGCTGTGCCGACGCTTTCAATCGAAAGACTATCTCCATCGATATCCGTATCGTTGGCGACCAGGCTGATCGTGACAGCTACATCCTCTTCGGTGGTAGCCGAATCGTCGTTCGCTACTGGATTGTCATTTACCGCTGTAACGGTCACGCTCACCGTCGCTGTGTCCGTCAGTCCCGTACCATCATTAATCGTGTAAGTGAATGAGTCGCTGCCGTTAAAATTAGCACTCGGCGTGTAAACCAGATTGCTACCGCTGATCACCACGCTGCCATTTGTACCCTGGGTGAATGACTCGATCGTCAGAGTATCCCCATCAGCATCACTGTCATTGGATAATACAGCTACCGACACCTCGCTATCCTCAGCAACTGTAGCGGTGTCATCTACCGCTACTGGGGCGTTGGTGACCTCGGTCACGGTAACACGGACCGTGGCGGTGTCGGTCGCAGAACCATCGCTAACCACGTAGGTAAACGAGTCACTGCCAAAGAAGCCCGCATTGGGGGTGTATGTCACCGTCCCATTGCCATTGTTCACCACACTGCCATTCGATGCTGTGCCGACGCTTTCAATCGAAAGACTATCTCCATCGATATCCGTATCGTTGGCGACCAGGCTGATCGTGACAGCTACATCCTCTTCGGTGGTAGCCGAATCGTCGTTCGCTACTGGATTGTCATTTACCGCTGTAACGGTCACGCTCACCGTCGCTGTGTCCGTCAGTCCCGTACCATCATTAATCGTGTAAGTGAATGAGTCGCTGCCGTTAAAATTAGCACTCGGCGTGTAAACCAGATTGCTACCGCTGATCACCACGCTGCCATTTGTACCCTGGGTGAATGACTCGATCGTCAGAGTATCCCCATCAGCATCACTGTCATTGGATAATACAGCTACCGACACCTCGCTATCCTCAGCAACTGTAGCGGTGTCATCTACCGCTACTGGGGCGTTTCCTTGATTACCGCTCGTCTTAATTAGGTCCATCGCGGCCCCGAGATCCAAGACGCCGTCACCAACAAGGTTCAAATGTTCCGGACGCGCCGTACTCAGCATTGCATCCTTGATGTCTAAGTAACTGAGCTCAGGACGCTCAGCCCACAACAATGCTGCTGCTCCTGCAACGTGCGGAGCGGCCATTGAAGTCCCAGAACTGTATACATACCCACCGTTTGTATAAGTGCTACCAATCTGGGTGCCCGGTGCCGCAATTTGAACGGATTCAGTTCCCCAATGTGAGTAGCTGGCGAAACTTCCATCAGAATCGGTGGCGGCGACAGTGATCACGTTGTCGTGAACCTTACTTAATTCCGCGGGCCATGAATTGAAACTACCATCCATGTTTGACGCAGGAATTGTCGAACGTGAATTCCCAGCAGCAACCACATAAAGCACTCCAGCGTCTTTAGCTCGCCCAACTGCATTAGAAATGGTCTGTGAACCACCCACATTCGAGCCGGCATAGCCATAGCTATTATTTGTGATCTTTGCCCCATTATCCGTAGCGTAATCAATGGCTCTCGCAACGTCAGCGTTGCTACCGGTCCCAATCACTTTCAGCGCCATCAAACTTGCATTCCAGCCCACACCCGTCACACCGATGGAATTGTTTCCTCTTGCTCCGATCGTGCCTGCAACATGCGTCCCGTGACCATTATCGTCACGTGGATCCGGATCTTCGTTATCGAAGTCATAGCCGAAGAAATCATCGACGTATCCATTGCCATCGTCATCGATCCCGTTCCCTGCTATCTCATCTGAATTCGTCCACATGTTGTCAACTAAGTCAGGATGATCATATTCGACACCTGAATCAATCACACCCACGATAATCGAACTACTATCGGTCCTCGTGTCCCAAGCGGTCTCGGCATTGATATCAGGCAGACCCCACAAAACCCCATAAAACTGATCATTCGGTACCGCAGCAGCCTGCATGCGATAGTTGGGCTCGGCAAAATCAACAAGATCGAGTCCGTTGTAATGGCGAACAAGTTCTTCAACTGACTGCCCCGGTAATACTGGCATTTCCCACAATTGAGAATCTGAACGAAATCCCTGTCCCAACGGTGCATTTAAGACCGCTGATCTTTCAGTTGGCAAATCCGTGCCACTCCACATCTTCAAAGAGTCAACTTTGACATCGTCCCTGAACCGCACAAGAACCTCAGTATGGGTGTAGTCGGACGCTTCTAAGAGACTGAAGTCAATAAAGTGGGCCGCTAGTAGGTGTCTCTTTTCTAACTGCTCAAAGCGTCGCGTGGTTCGCCTTCGGGAACGGAATCTAAGTCTGCCAATCATTACCTCTACCTACTTGGAAAAGAAAGAGTCGAAAGAGAACGGTGCCAACTCGGACGCCTACAACAACAGCGACACGTGTGAATCATTCAACTTGATGTCACAATCTCAAGTGTGTGATGCGAGAACCGAATAGGAACACGGATCCTTAACTTGAGTGAGTGGCGTCGCTTAGCGGATGCTCACACTGCAAATTTCAGTCTACGGCCAAATGCACCAAGCCTGAGCTCACCAGCACCTTTTTTTTGAATAATAGAAGCCCAAACGTGACACCTAGGGAAACTAGGTCATATTGGTAAGTGACTGCACTCCCCCAGCCACTCCGGTTAACTCTCGAATACTCGGCTTTTGTGCTCTTTCCAGAAACGGAGTACTGCACAGGTAGCGTCGAGCCAATGAAGATTGATTTTGTTCTCCCCAGAAAGCCCTCTAATTCTTGGGAGTAGATCATCGAGGAATCACTCAATGCGATGGACGATTGAGCCACGGCCGTAAGCCACATCAACGATTCGCCTCATATCGCGGCAGAAAAAGGGAACGAAGCAATTTACTTACTGGGCATGACGTGCGATAAACCGTTGACCCGGTATGCTCTGTCACCAACCCCAGAAGGCCAATTCACTGTTTGGCCGCATTCACTTTCGCTGCCATCAGTCGCCGCCAAAATTCACGGTCAAACGCAGCAGTGCTAACGCTCCTAGGGTCGACGCCGAGCCTTTCAACGTCCCAAGCCTGCCTGGTAGACACGAAGATTCTCCGACCGAGATATCCTTTGGCTGAAGCCGTTCCAGCAGGAGCATCCGTGGGCCGTTCTGAGTGATTCAACCACCAAAGATAGCCATAGTTGGGCTTCAACCTTTGCGATGCCTTCAGCGATGCAACACGAAATCGATCATCCGGTATCACTTTTTTTCCCTGCCAATTCCCCTGTGCTTGCATCAATAAACCAATACGCGCCAAATCGCGCGCACTGGACGCGAAACCAAATGCATTCAATGCGGTAATCGACTTCGCGCGGGGAATCCACTCCGACTCAGTCATCCCTATTGGGTCCATCAACCACTTCCGAGTGAGCTCATGAACCGACATTCCCGAAGATACAACAAGACAATCACGTACCACTGCATAAGCAGCCGTGTTGTAAAACCATTGCGTTCCCGGCTTTGCCTGAAAATGCAAGTCGGCAGTCAGACCACTCGTCATGGATAACAGATGTTTTATCTTGATTTCAGCTTCCTGCGCCGGTGCTGCGTTGGACCATCCCACGCCTAAGTGCTTTGAGACAGAATCCTCAATCTGCAACAGTTTTTTGTGGACGGCAACGCCCACTAGAATCGAAACAATGCTCTTCTGAACCGAAGCGACATCTTCGATGGCTTGTTGTCGGTCATTTAATCTGACGAACATACGTCGATACCCTCCACTGGTCGCCCCGGATACTTTGCCCCAGTGTTTCTCCGCAAGGATCCTTCCTTGCCACAAAATCAAGACACTACTCGAACGCTGTTCACCTACCCAATCCAATAAAGCGTTAAGCCGTGATTGATTCCAACCCGCCACCTCGGCGTCTACGGTCTCCCACTGCCCCTGCTTACCTGGAAAGTAAAGATTTAAAGCAACAGCTGTTTCCAAATTCCCCGTGTCAGGGGCCTGCCCTAAAATATTCCCGGATGATGAAACGGCTCCGAAAATGACGGCGAATAGAGAGCAATGCACTAGAGGTAATGTTTGCATCGGTAACCTCACGAATGGACAACGACCGGAGGGAAGCGTTAGCTTTATGAACACATACTCGAGAGACGCTTTTCAAAATACAATAGTTGCACCATTAAAGGTTACCCATAATCATCGCATAGGTCCAAAAGGATCACGAACACACCGTATGGGTATTCCATTCCGAAAGTGTGTAGACAGACTTCTTCTGCCCTGAACTAGAAAAGTCGCTTGGCTGGTATCGGATTATCGTGACTACCGCCCCCGTAAGTCCACACATCTCTCCGAAACTCGACACTTTTTGCATTTTCGAATCAATCTGATTTCCCTGCAGGATCTACTGCTGGAGAAACACCTGAACGGAAGCGAGAATGATACGATGAACCGTTCAATACCTGGCCCCCTTTTGAATCAGAGGGGCACGAAAGCTTTTGGAGTTGTGCTCATCATGCTTGCGAGGAACGAATTGGAACGGTTTAACATGAAGAGTCAAGCTGTCAGAAGTTTCAACAAATCGACGTTGTTAGGCCTCACTTTGCTGCTCATCAGCACCCTCAAGGTCACGGTGACTCATGCACAATTCACAGATGTAAGCGAAACACTTGGGTTCTCAGGTGGCGGAAAAGCCGCGTTTGCCGACTATGATGGTGACGGATGGGTAGACTTATTTGCGGGTCAACTCTTCCATAACGAGCACGGAAACCGATTCAGTCCAGTGGCCGAAAGTGGGTTGCCTGGTGGCGAAGCAATTTGGGGTGACTTCGATAACGATAGTCTACCTGATCTGTTTTTCTTCACTGGCGGTGGTGGACTTTACCGCAATGTCGGTGCCGGCAAATTCGAACAGGTCGAATTCCCAGCACTGCCAACGGTCAACTCGAGAGGCGGCATCTGGAGCGACTTTAACTTAGATGGCCGGCTGGATCTGTTCGTAGGAGGCTATGAAGTCTAGCAGAAAAAGGTGCACCCAGACGTAATCTCTCTCAATCAACCCGACGGAACATTCAAGGAAGCATGGCGTTCATCATAGTGAGCTTGTTATTCGGCTCGCGGTGTCGTTGCTGCCGACCTGAACGAAGATGGAAAAATTGATGTTTATGTTTCCAATTACCGGTTACAGCCAAACCATCTTTGGCTCAACCAAGGTGGCGGAAATTTCGAAGAGGTTGCAGAAACCGTTGGTGCTGCGGGGATCGGAGATGGCGGAACCATCACTTACACAGGCGGCATTCAATATCGTGTCTTCGGCCACACCATCGGCTCTGCTTTGGGTGACCTAGATAATGACGGGCACATCGATATCTTTGTCGGTAACTTCAGTCATCCAAGGGTAGGACAAGATCATCCCCAGTTTTTGCGGAACCTTATAACCGAGGGTGAAATCAAGTTTGAAGATAGATCGGAGGGGTCCGGACTAGAGTGGCAGGAGTCGTTCGCTTCGGCGGCCTTGGGTGACTACGACAACGACGGCGATCTCGATCTTTACTTCACAACCGTCTATGCCGTTGGAAGTGGTAGTATCAAGAATTTTCCAGTCCTCTATTCCAATCAAGGCTCGTGGAAATTTAAGAATACGACCAAGGATGAATCACTTCCAGATCTGCCTCCTACCTATCAGTCCGCGTGGGCAGATATTGATAATGATGGTGATCTCGACTTATGCACTGCAGGAAAACTCTTTCGGAACGACGCTCAACGAGGCCATTGGATTCAGTTGCAACTTGTTGGTAATGGAACCGAAGTCAGTCGATCAGCATTTGGCGCTGTCGCGCGGAAACAGCTTGGGGATCAAGTGCGGACCCGCATTGTAAAGCCGGGAACAGGAGAGGGAAATCAGAGTGATGCTCGACTGCACTTTGGATTAGGAGATCAAGAAGAACCTGTCTTGGTGGAAATCACTTGGCCCGGAGGAAAACAACAGACAGTTGGGTCTTTAGCTGTCGATCAACAGCATCGCGTTGTCATGGAATAGTTGACAGGCATCGGATTTTCATAATATGCCCAATATAAACGATGACCATGTTGATGAGCTTCTAGAGCGAGTCAAGGCAGAACCAGATACCACGTGTAGAGCGTGCAAGAAACTCATAACCAACTGGAAACAAGGTGCTGGAGTTGCTCCTTGGGAACAGGATATGACAGTATGGAAATTCTGCCCTCACTGTGGAGAAAGTGAGACAGAAGATAGGGGATGCTTATATCTCTTTCTCTTGATCGGTACTGTTGCGTTGATATTATGGCTTTATGAATGGTATGAAACTGGCGTAATGCCTGGTTTATTTAAGCAGTAGAAATAATAAATCCGTTTTGCTGTTTAGATTTCAACTTGTGTTTTTAACCACGGAAAGGCTGACAAACAAAATTAATCAAGTAAGTGGTGCAAGTT
>JAAXIK010000389.1:0-2016 GCA_012270385.1 Rubripirellula sp.
CTCCAACGAGGTCTTGAAGAACGACAATCTGCTCTTCAATTCCTTCGCGAAACTTTTCCATATCGTCTAAAGAAGCATCATTCAGTACGGTGATCACTCCTTCGAGAGCTCTCACCCATTTTTCTACCGTCAGCTTTTGCTCGGGGTTAGCGGAAACGAGAAGTCCACCGGCGTTCTGCGGTGGGATACCAGCTGTCGGATAACCTGTCATGCCAAGCTGTACCTGCTGTAGGATGTAGTTCAGTTTCATTCGAGTGGCGAGCACTTCAGCGGGTTGAGTTTTGTACTTAACGGCAGCGGCTCCCATTCCGCCTGACATACCACCCATCAACATGTCCATGTCCATGTCCATCCCCATGCCCATATCCATGTCGCCATCCATGCCAGGGCCGCTTCCTTCCATGCCGCCCATTCCCATCTCCATATCCATGCCGCCCATCCCCATTTCACCTCCATAACCGCCCGTTCCTTGGCTTTTACGTGAGGTCTCTTGGGCGTTGCTCTCCAAGAATGACTCGGGGTTGATCGGCTGGTCGGTGTCAGGTTTCGCTTTTTCCATCCGGTCATAACGGTCGATTTCGGATTGGAAAGCGTGAAGGACACGCTGACCCCAGCTGTTCAATACCTTCTTCGGTTCAGCCACCTCTCCAGGCATTGAAGCCCCGTAAGCTCCTGAACGGGCTGCCGAATAGAGTGCGAGTACATCGGGTCGACTGCTGTCGGCACTGATACTCACAAGTTGGGTCCCAAGCGAATTGTCTTCTGCAGGTCGAACCAAGTCGAGAATGTCGACCGCAAATCGCTGCAAGTATGCGTGTGCCGTTGCATTGCGTCCTGCAGGTGCGGGAGAATTCAGTAGGGATGTCATTTCTTGTGTGATCGTTCCGCGGCTCTCCGCATCAATCCCGGGAAAGCCGAAACGAACATGACGATGGATTCCATGCAACGCCGCTGCTCTGACTCCATCGACATTATTCGCGTCTTGGTACAACGACAGCAGAATAGGGAGGGTCTGCTCAAGTGGTAGAGGTGGAGTCTTGGTGGCCGGATTTGCGGGTTGCCGCTCCAGTCGGCTGAGAAGCAGAATCGCATTGATTCGTGCCGCGGGATGATAGTTACCCTCGGCTACACCCTTCATGCTTTCCAGCAACAACAAGGTGATCCGTTGGATGACTGCTTGGTTATTAGAACGCTGGGCTCGCACGAGAAGATTCGCCGCTTCCTGCGTTACTGCAGTCAGATCTTTAATACCGTCCGGTGCGGTCATCTTCGCAGGCACGTAAACCTTGAAATAACCATTCACCATGGCTTGATCACCGTTACCTGTCGTCGCGAATGACTTGGCGATTCCTTCCACTCGCCTCACGACTGCTTCATCTTTCAAACCTTCTGGCATGGCGACTGAGTCATAAGGAAACGCAGCTTGCCCCGAGGCTCTGGAAGCCATGAAGATTCCGGCCACAAAGGACAACACCAGGATCATGAACACACCTAACTGACTCCGTTCCGCCCGATCCCTTGATTGTTTCGCTATCACGGCGGACTCCGTCGATTGGGCAGAAGATTGTGGTCCATGCATCATCGATTCGTTCCTGATCTCTGTAATCTGACTGCTGATTGGTTGAGTACTCATGTGCGTCACATCACCTCTGAAAGAGTCACCGAGATTCTATTGTTCACCCGGCAGAAGATAAGAGTCTCTAGTATCCCTGAAAATTAACGTTTACGTCAAATATAAAACCTACTCCAACGCGTCCTTCAGCCAAAAACGGGCCGATTATTCATGACTCAAGCTCTGCAAGAATCACCGAAACGCTGCTAGACGACGCTTCAGAAAGAGAAATACGATCCACCTGAAGAAAAAGGCCACCAAAAACCCCTCCAAAAACCCCCAAAAATAGCAACCACGCCCCAAACCTCCATCAGTTCCCACTTCTACTTGCCAACGCGCATCTATATCACCATAATTAAGTTTCATAGCTCTCGGTCAATTTTGGACCTTTTCGGCTCTTGAGG
>JAAXIK010000389.1:2026-2293 GCA_012270385.1 Rubripirellula sp.
GGAGTACATACTTGGAGTAGTCTCCGCGGGAGTGCACATCCTGATCGCGCCAGCTCATCGCTACTGATGAGGCAACCAGCCTTTTCCTGCGATTCTGCTCACCCAGGCATCGTCCCACAGGACATTAAGCGAGAATGTCATGGATGACTTTTGCAGGCTCGACTCCGGTGAGTCGCTGATCAAGCCCCTGAAACGGGAAGCTCAGCGCTTCGTGATCGACACCGAGCTGGTGGAGCAGTGTTGCATGCAGGTCACGAACCGCAACGG
>JAAXIK010000354.1:0-8325 GCA_012270385.1 Rubripirellula sp.
TGTTGAACCCAATGGATCCCTTCCTGGTTTGCATCGGGGACATCGATAAAAACCGGTAGTCCCTTCGTGCCAACGAGAAGTGAGTCGAAGAGATCATTAGCTACCGCAACGTCATCTGCAAAGAGTGGTCCAACCCGCCAACCGCTTGTACACCTTCGGATCACGCCAAACCCTTGCAGATTACCGTCATGGTAAGAGGCCAAACTGGTCGCAGAATTCTGTTGTGACCATTGTCGCACGAATCGTAAGCGTTCAGCTGGAAAACACTGGCGGTCGTACCGCGCCAGGTCGTTTTCAGGCACGTCCTGCAATGAAACGTGATGATGATCTGCCATGGATGGAATATCGGAACCCTGATATCGGAATCTGCGATGGCGTGTGGCTTGCACAAAGCCTCCTTTGGCATAAAAGGGTACCATCGCATCGACACCGTCGAGGCCGATGGTTGCAGAATCTCCAAGACGCTCAAGTAAGGTGTCCCGTCGGGCATACCACAAGCGTGTGCCGAGCCCCCTTCCTCGCCTCTCAGGATACACGATAAACAACCCCATGAATCCAAATTGATCACTATGCTTGATGATCGCTCCACCACCCAAAAATTCACCGTCCTCCTCAATGGCCAAGAACCCTTCTGGATCGTAATTCCAAAATTGCTCCGCATCATAATGGCCGGGCTCCCATCCTTCCTGTTCAGCCCAGCCAACGAGGGTGACCAGTTCTGGATACACTAACTTTCGCAGCAGACTCATTATGTTCAATTCTCACGTGCACAGTTGAGGTAAAATGAGATGGCGTCATCGATGGTAACCATTGGTCGACCGCCCATCGAATTTACCCATTAAAATGGCAGTAGAATCGACCGTCAATCTCCTCAAATTGATCCTCAAAATCTTCAACAGCCATGCGGACAAATCTTATGATTCCACCTCAGTTCATGCTCTTGGTTCTCATTTTGATGATGCGGCAGTCAGCTTCTGTGAGCATTGCTCAGGGATTAACGGAAGAGGCACAGGGAACAAGTGGGATTCTTCACGTGTTCCTATTGGCCGGTCAATCCAATATGCAAGGTCAAGGTGTTGTCGATTTAGATCATCCCCAGTACTACAACGGGGGCAAAGGGACCCTGAAAAAGCTTTTAGAACAGGATTCAACCCGGCCGATCGTCAGCCACCTGGTCGACCAAGATGGGAAGTGGAAAGCGAGAACCGATGTATGGTGCAGATACAAAACCGAGCACGAGGTGAAAGCTGGACCCTTGGACATTGGTTTTGCCGGATACCAAGGACGTCATCATATTGGACCAGAACTCCAGTTCGGACATGTCGTGGGAGATCGATTTGAAGCGCCGGTTCTGATCATCAAAACTGCCTGGGGCGGCAAAAGCCTCCACGAAGATTTCCGCCCACCCAGCGCAGAAGGGGACACTGGCATCTATTACCACAAAATGCTCGAGGAGTATCACGAAGCTTTGACCCGCATTGCGATCGAATTCCCCACCTTGAAAGACCTAGAGCCGTCGCTTGAGGGGTTTGTCTGGATGCAGGGATGGAATGATGCCTTTGGCTCGGAACAAGCACGAGCTCAATATGACTCCAATCTCCGTTATCTCATTGCGGATCTTCGGAAAGAGTTCAAAAAACCCTCGCTGCCAATAATCATTGGTGAACTTGGCAATGAAGGAGAAAATGCGAGTGACAGAATCAAGTCCATTCGGAAGGCTCAGCATAGCGTATGCACCGACGCAGATGCCCCTCAACCCATTGCATTTGCAGCAACCTCTCCATTCGCTCGAGCGGCTTCGGAATCACCCAACGTCACACACGGACATCATTGGTACGGTAACGCTGAAAGCTACTTCTTAATCGGAGATGCATTAGGAAAATCCATGCTGACGCTCATCGATTAAGCAATCGTAGATTTCAATACGTTAGAAAAACTGCGACCCATTCTCCTAATTACCAGCATTCCCAGCCGTTGCGGATGCTGCCCTCTTGGCAATGTAGAACTGGATGAATCCTTGCACAAAGACAATCACAAGTGTCATGAAGGTGAGCAGGACAATCCCAATAAAAATGAAAATCTGAGTGTACCCGTCGCTTAGGCCCAGTTGCCGCCGGATGCTCTCCTCTGAACTGGACATGGGAAATAGAACGCCTAATCCCAGTGATACCCAATAGCATGAAAACCCAATGATACAAGACGCTATGATGGCGTGGAGCACAATGTTTTTTGCATGATGAGCAAGCGAGGGTTGATAGTGGGATCGTCCCAATGCTTGATCCCTACTTGCCAAAATCTTCTTCCTCCCGCTCCGCCATGATCCAACAATGACCAGTATGAATAAAGCCAACATGGCGTAACTTCGGTAACGTTGAATGACAAAAAGACGGGTGTCGATGGGTGGTCGAAGTGTGAACTCGATCGCATCAACCGGAATTGATTCAAACCTTCCAGAAAATGTATTCAAAGACTTTTTCAGATTCAAATTCGTAGCCATCTCCCATCCATCGGGTACCCGGATGGATAGGTTTAAATCTTTAAAACTGGACCACGACTTGGCCGGTGCGAGGATGTAAGCAAATTGCCGAAACATAGCCGGCCTTGCAAAAATGATTTTGACTTTCTCGGTATAGCTCACAGTCAAAACGGAGGTGCCTGTGGGGATGGTGAGATCAAACAACAACGGACGAATGCTGCTCCAGCCACCAAATCTCAGGGGCCGAGAATCGCCTCGCAATGGTGGAGTTGTCTTGGGTGGCCACCATGCGCTGGGTAAATCCCTATCGCTATCTGCCAATTTCCCTGAAACCGCGACGCCATCCATTTCAATGGTATGGCTATGGCTTGCATCAGAACCCAAGGCAAAAGCGAGTTGTAAGGTTTCGGTTGCCGAAGCATTTACCAATTGATAGGTGGCGGTGACTCGCGCTTCCCCACCAACCGTTAGAGATCGAAAATCGATCTCCAAATCCTCTCTCCCTATGGCGACTTGGGTCAATCCAATGGGCTCACCAACAATCACATTCGTTGTTTCGCTTGGTCCAGCATTCCCGTAAACAAAATCAAGGCTGACTAGAATGATCAGAAAGAAATGCAAACCTCTGGCTCGAATCACCATGCGAAACTCAATGGCCTGATAGAAAAAGGAGACGACGGTCCTCGCGAGGTTGTGGATCACGAAAGCAATATTGCATAATCTCCACGTCACTGAAACCTACCCACTTCGCATCGACAACCTAATCTCATCCATCTCCTCGGATCCACACCTGTTGAACCGTTGCTGTGATAGAATTGGAGCGTCTCCCTTTCCAACGAAGAGAAATAACGGTGTTTCATCTTTTCGTTGCAATTCGATCCATGATCCTCCTTCTTTCTAGCTGCAATGTATCTATATGCCTCCTCGCAACGCGTCGTCATTTCCTCTTGGATGTTCACGTTACTGCTGCTCTGTTGCTTGATTCGACTTGAGGATGCGTCAGCTATCGAAGCTGATCCACCTAATGTCATTGTCATGATGAGCGATGATCAGGGCGGTGCCGATTATGGATTTATGGGGAACGAAGTGATTCGCACCCCTCACCTCGACAAGATGGTGAGTAACGGTGGATTACTGACGAACTTTTACGTAAGCCCGGTCTGTGCACCCACCCGCGCAAGCCTCATGACGGGCCGTTACAACTATCGAACACGTTGCATCGACACCTATGTCGGTCGCGCGATGATGGATAACGAAGAGATCACTCTGGCAGAGTACCTGAAAAGGGCGGGTTATCGTACTGGGATCTATGGGAAGTGGCACCTGGGTGATGCTTACCCCATGCGTCCCATGGATCAAGGATTTGAGGAAAGCTTGATCCATCTCGGAGGCGGAATCGGGCAGCCATCCGATCCCTTTGGAGCTGAAGGCAAATACACCGACCCCACGCTCCTCAAAAATGGTGTAGAAACACCTATGAAGGGATACTGCACGGATATTTACTTCGATGCCGCGATCGACTTTATCACCCGTGCTGCGAGCCGAGATGAACCCTTCTTCACTTACATTGCGACCAACGCGCCGCATGGCCCCTTTCACGATGTCCCGGACAATCTTTATCGCGAATACAAGCAAGTCGATTTCTCACCCATTCTCGTGAATCCAATCAACGGTAAGAGAAAAGAGGCTGAGTTCGATAAACTTGCAAGAATTGCAGCGATGATCACCAACATCGATGACAACGTGGGAAAACTGATCGCAGCCCTCGAGAGCATGGACGCACTCGATAATACCATTGTGGTTTATCTCAATGACAACGGCCCCAACTCCATGCGCTACGTCGGTGATATGCGTGGGATGAAAACACATGTCGATGATGGAGGTATCCGCAGTCCCCTGATTATTCACTGGCCCCACCAAATCAAGCCAGGTAGCCAAGTGCATCAGATGTGCGCTCACATTGACATAGTCCCGACCCTACTCGACGCATGTGATGTCGCTCTTGAGGAAGAGGTCAAGGTCGACGGTCGCAGCTTCTTACCTCTTTTCCAAGATCCAAATTCACCGTGGCCTGAGCGAACACTCGTTTTTCAAGCCCACCGTGGAAACCAACCGCAAAGGTATCATCAATTTGCCCTACATCGAGGTCCTTGGAAACTGGTCCACCCAACCGGTTTTGGAAATGAAACATTCTCCGGAGAGCCAAAACTTCAGCTCTATCATCTCGAAGATGATCCCCGACAAAAGAAAGAACTCTCTGCGGCTCACCCTCAAAAGCTTCGCGAGCTAACACAAGCCTATGATGACTGGTTCGACGACGTTAGCTCAACTCGAGATGACAACTATGCTCCACCAAGAATTGTCATTGGCACTGAACATGAACTCAATACAACCCTTACCCGGCAAGATTGGCGACATGAGTCGGGAAGACCTTGGGGAAGGGACTCCAATGGGTTCTGGTTGCTGCACGCGCCGGACCCCTGCGCATTCGAGGTAGAACTACTCTTCTCTGAGCCACCTCCAAACTGCACTGCTACAATCGTTGCCGGTGAAGCGGTGCTAAAAATGGAGATTGAAGGGGGTAAAAGTCGTGGTCACTCCAACCACATGCATTTTCCTTCATGTGACCTCACCTTCAAAGTGGAGATCGACATCAACGGGACCAAGGTGGGTCCCCACCAGGTGATCCTACGTACTCAGACTACCTCTCACGTGATCAAGATAAAGTCCGAACGCGCTAGACAAGAATAACCACTGCTAATTTGCCACCCTCGCAACCCGCCTTCCTGGATTGACGGCTGGCTAACTTCGCTAGGACTTGCGAGTGGAGACCGACCAGACCACCACGACAGCTCCAAATAGCAGAACAATCAGTGACATGAGGCTGCTGGTAAAGGGAAGGTCCAACCTGGCTGAAAAATCCAAGTCAAGCTCAAGCGGCGAATTTTCAGCGACTTGAACGCTACGACTAAAGGTGTAAACCTCACCCTCTTCAGGAAGACTGATCACGATAGCTTGAGGCGCTGGCTCGGTTGTCCTTTGATGCTGAACAAGTCGTCCGGCGATGCGTTCCAGCACCGCATTGTCCTCACTGGAGTTACCTCTGAGCAATTGGGACATTTCCTGCAACTGAAAGTTCATCGTTCCCTGCTGAAGAATTGGATTATTCTCCGCCGCCTGCCTTAACTGGTCGGTTCCCTCGAGAGAGATTTCATCTCGGTCGTTATCAAGGAAGACGCGTTGTCGGCGTGTATTGAGTCCCACGATAGCCTGCCTTGTTTGCAGATTCTCAAGCTGAATTCGTGCATCCTCATTGGATGCCGCATCCAGTCCATATTGGTTAGCTGCACTATTGAACAACATATTGGCTTTATTCTGTTCACCTTGCTGAAGAAACTCATTGGCTTGCTGAAGTGTGTTTTCAGCTTGTTCTCTTTTCAGTTGCCTAGAGAGAGATGACTTTTGCAGGTAAGAAGTTCGATCGTATTGAGACAGGCGTTTTTGACTGACTAAATCCGCATTCCCATCATGGTCTGCGAGTTCATACCCTTGAGGTGCAACAACATTCCACTGAATATTTTCCAGTGGGACGTTTAACACTGGGCTGGTCAGCCGAATACTTGAGATACCATCGGAGCGAAGCGAATAGATGAATTTAACTTCAGCTGTTCGCCCATCGATTCCTGGTAGAACATAAAACTGCCAACGATCGCTCCCCCCTTCGGATTCTCGATCTAACCGAATCGAGTTCACACTTTCTCCATTCACGAAGATACTAAAGATCTCGCCTCCTCGAGGTAGACCAACTGTCAGGCTACTACGCTGGATCACTTCCATACCCAACTGCACCGAGGTGATTTGATCCCCATTAGGTGCCAAGACGGACGTTAACATCCCATCAGCTACACGTAGTTTCAAAGCATCCGCCAAGGAGTGTCTCTGAACATCGATCGTCACGGGTTCCGCCGATTTCTGAACCCTCATTACAACAATCGGTGCCTGACTCATGGAGCTAGACCGTAAAGAATTTGGAACTGCACTCCAATCCATCTTATTCCAACCGACTAAATTCTCCGGGATCGACAACTCGAGTCTGCCACGTGTCCTGACTGCGTAGTAGAAGTTGACCTGTCCTGTACCAGGGAAAGCTGCAAGTCGAAGCGTTTCTTGATTCTCCGCACGATCGCCACGGCGCTCCGATTCAATTCGGAAGTTCACCCGCCCAAGGACGCGACGTTTGAACTGAATTTCCCACAGATCTGCGTTACCCTCGACTTGAATCAGATCACTCACCGCAGTGCCACTGACACGAAGCGTCTTGATCTCGTCCGGGTCCGTGATCGGCAAGCGAACTTGCATCGTTCGTATGGATGCGTTCTGAACATCAAACGAACCAGTGAGAATAGTTCGGGTTTGACCCTCTCGAAGATCCGTCTCCAGAAGAACATCTCCGGAAATCCTCGAATCCAACTTCTCAATACCGAGACTCAATCTCCAGTCATCTTGTAGAAGTCTGTAGGCAACTGCACCGTTGGTAGCAGAACCGAGAGCCCTTGGATCCACCTCTGAGATGTTCTGTTTCGAGATGGTCTTCAAACGTATACCGGTCGCGGGTTGAACAATCAATTCACCGGTTTGCCTCACCGCTTCCTCCAATGAAACTCGCGGTAGCTCCCATTCGGACTCGACATCGGGTGTCGCAGCTGTCAAAGACAAAGCAAAACTTTGCGTCCCTAAAGTCTTACCATTGAGGTGCATGACCACTTTTCGAGTATCGTCTTCGGTGATTTCCGACCAATGGTGAAGGCTCGGTCCCGAAAGGGATTCGACTTCAAAACCAGCCGGCAGAACAAAGCTTAATTTGAACAAACCAGCTCGACTGATTTCTGCAGTCAGATTGATACCCAACATTACCCGCTCATCACCAAGCGAAAGAACCTGCTTGGACGTTACTCGAACCTCAGGAGCAACCGGTGCCACACTCAAGCTGAGGTCTCCCCCCTGATCACCGTAACGATAGACACGGTATAGCGAGACAGGTCGCCCTGCGAGCAACGCACTATCGAAATCACCGATGTTGACGACGGAAAGCTGATTCTCCACAAGTTGATCGGGCTGAGCGTCACCATCAAAAGCAATCCCAAGCAATCCAACCTCTCCATCCGCATCGCGCACCTGAATTGGTGACAGCTCTAAATCCGAAGGGAGATTGTCGAGGCCCCGCTGTGTCTCGACCGTGATCGAGAAGGGTTTGGATTGTGCTGGAGCGACGGCTAAATTCAAAACTCCCTGATCGGCATCAAACTGCCAGGATGCTACCGGTCCGCTCACTTGGCTTACCGTAAACCCTCCAGGTATCAGTAAAGACAGAGAGTCAACCACACCCTGGGATGTACGCAGGTCAAAACGATGGATACCTGTCACAACCCCAGGGGTGGGGATATACAAATTCAATCCTTCAACAAAGAACTTCGTCTCCTCAAGCATAAAATCTCTTCTTCGCGGAGTCAGCGTTACCACTGATTTCCCGGGTCCAAGCACGAATCGCTTTACCAATCCGTCTTCACCCATCGACTCGCTTGCCACGGAACGATCGCAGCGAATTTCAAGATTCTCACTCCTGGGGTCAACCACCAACTCGTTCACTGCGGCATAACCCGTGGGAACCGGTATTCCCTTGGATGCATCAAAAGACTCCAGCTGATACGAAAATCTAAGCGTATAACCGGAAAATCCGCCCGTTTCTTGCTCCGTTCTTTCCTCCTCAGGATTTCCGGCAGGATCTTCGGTCTCAAGAATACTGACGCCATAGCCCCGCTGCTTTTCTCCCCTCCGACGCTTAAATAATT
>JAAXIK010000354.1:8335-11602 GCA_012270385.1 Rubripirellula sp.
CCCGACCCTGCAGATCCGGACTGGCCTGTATCAATTGATCACCCGCCTCACCGTGAATATGCATGACCGCGTCACTCTCTAAAAGATTGCCTGATTGCTCGAGATGCCATGTCTGCTCAAGCTGGTCGGCAGCCAAGTAAATTGAGTGTTGCGGGGCAGTTTTATCCTGTGCGAATCCCATTTGCGTGCAGAACGACGAGATCAAGAATAAGAGAATCGCTTTAGTGGTCCCATTGATCCCCGATCCACCGCCGTTCGAGTCGTGATCATCAGAATCCTGATCTCCCGTCGTTGCATCGGAAACGTCAGATACATCCTCTGCTTCAGCATTCATGCGAATGTCCTCATCGGTATTCTTAGTCGATGGCTCAGTCGTGTCTGTCACCTCAGAAACGATGTCCTCAATTGGTGCCGATTCGACCCCATCAAGGCCTTGCATAAGCTCTTCTCCAGCCGACTCGCTTTCTTCACGCTGTTTTTTCGTATTGGCTGCACGGAACAAATTAGACAGTCCTTTGACACCGGTAAAAAGAAAGATGGTGATCGCGACTACCCCATAGAAGGCAGATGCACTGCCATGCTGAAACAACACGCCCAACGCAATCAAGAGAAACGCAGTGACTCGAATGTGGATCCGGTACTCATCGTATTTCCGAAGAGCGGAAGCCACTGCACCCACTAATCCCAAGAGACCAATGGAAAAACCCATCATTGAAAAGCTCGCTCGCCAACGCGGCATGTTGTAGAGATCGAGTCGAACCGATTCGCCCGCCGATAAGATTGGCAAATTTACACTGAATCCTGTACCTTCAGACGGATTACCCTGCGGCTGAGACGCCATATCCAAAGCAAGGTAGATAGCGAGAGCCGAAAGCACCAGGGCTAGGTGCTTCGTCCCTCCGTCAGCCCGCAATAAAACAAGCGACGCCGCCATGAGGCCCATGCATAGAGTCAATCTGAACAACCCATACCTCGCGACCCACTCGAATCCCGTCATCGGAAGTAGACGCTGGGGCACATCCACTGTGCCTCCAGCAGGTGAGCGCACCCGGTGTTCAGCGCCCACAAGACTCCGCTGTGTGTGCAAGATAGGTGCGGACACCTGTGGCAAAGCCACAGTCGGTTTGGATTCGCGAACCGCAGGTTTGCCAAGCCTCAAGCTCACTTGAATCGGTTCATTCGGATCGACGCTGGCTGGTAATGGAATGAGGGTAAACTCCTCAGTCTGCCGCGCGGTAACAGGATTTCCTCCGACAGAAACTTCCCAGAGCCGAACGGGGGATTCCGGCAGTTTGATCTTCAACGAACGCTGCCCCCTTGATTTCACAAAATAGAGCAACTGTGTGACTTGCTCCCCATCCTGAGAGATTGTGGTATCGACCTCCGCAAACTCAACAACCTGCCCTACCGTGGACCCGGGCTTGAACCATTTCACGCTCAGGTCGACCTCATACGGACGCTCTGAGTACTGCCAAGCACCTAACGTGGGTGCGGTGCTGAGAAGCCGAAATTCATCCGGTAGTTCAAGGGGATCGAGTGATAACATTCCACTGCTTATGTTTTGGACGGCCATCTCGACTTGCATGGGGCTAACCACTTGGATGTAGCCTCTTTCACCCTGAACACCGAGTGGCTGTAGACTGCCTGGACTGAACCGTCCACTGTCTGCTTCCGCTTTTTCTTCGAAGGTAATCAATAGCGTATAGGGGCCCATCACAGGTTGATGGAGTGTCACGGTAAGTTCCTCACCGGAGCGACGTGAATCCTGCACATCTTGTCCATCAACCACCTCATTCTTCAACTCCTCGGGGATATGAATCTTCAATTCCGAGACAGGCGCTCCTGTGATGAAGTAGTTTATCAACGCACTTCCATAAATATTCTCTTCGCTAAGCGAGTACAAATGAAAGACATCGCTCTGAACACTTCGATCAAGTTGTTCAATGTTAACCACAGCAGACCAACCGGACTCTCGCATTCTGAACGCGTGCTGAAGGTTTGGGGTAGGCCTCGGAAAATACGAAAGCGGCTTTTCAACAAGTAATTCTGTAGAAGATAAAGCGAGACGGTAGCCGGGCGCTCCAACAATGCCCACATCTCCCCGTGTCGACTTAGCATTGGGGTGCTGAATCCTCGGAAGCTTCCAATCTTCAGCCTGTGCGATCTCACTCTTCTCAAGATTTAACGTGATCAATTGGCGGCCAATCACATCTTGTCCAAAAAGCACCTTGAGCTCCCCAACTCCTTCCCCCGCATCCGTCCCAACCAGATAGTCGGTGACATTCGCTCCGGTGACGGATACGACCGAATAGTCAGCGGGCACCTCAAAACTCCAGTCTCGAATCGGCGCTTCCCGAATATCCAATTCGATATCAGCCAAAATCAACTTCTCCGTTTCACGGAGTTCGTACTGAATCAGCTCAGACAAATTCACTTCAGGTTGAATACGATCTGCATTCACAGTGAACGCGTGTGACGAGGAGGGAAAACGGTAGACATACTCTTGCCGTGCCTTCAAAGGCTCACCAGGAAACTGCTCGGGAGCGAGCTGAGTCAATCCTGTAATCTCTGTTGGTTCGACACGAACGGAACCGACGTTGCTGATCCTTAAGAAACCAGAATGCCGGATGGCTTGGTCCGGTACCAAACTCATACCCTGCACTTCCAACGGAAACGATCCCAATGCAGTTTGACTGCGGACGATTAACTCCGATGTACCGGTGAGCGGCTTGGCTAAATTCACCTCAAGCTGCTTGGATTCGCAGTCCGAGGGCACTTTCCATGAGCCAAGATTCGCTCCCTGCACATCCAGAATTTCACCAGGACCCTGAATCTGCAGTCTCAAAGATTTCAATTCCCCCTGAAGAACCTGATAGGTCAGGCGATGATCCTGACGCAACAGGCCACTGCCAACCCTCGCCTCGATCTGACCGCTGGTCGAGAAAAATAGTTTGCCCTCCCCAGTGGCTCGGTCCACCTTCCAGTTCATCTTGACGGTGCCGTCTGCGGGCAGAAATCCTAGCCAGCGGTCCTCCACTAAACGCGGCACCAACCACCCCTTACCTGGAACAAAGGCAACCTGTCCCTGGAGGGCTGTGAGACTGAAAGGACCCGCAGCACCCGAAGCCACACGAAAATCGATACCCAGCCTATCGACATCTAAACGTTGGACAGGCGCCAACATCGTTAACTTCATTGGTATTTCCACGGCCTTGAGAAACGTAGCTCGGTATCGATATCCCGATGCACTAGCAACCAACTGCAACC
>JAAXIK010000150.1 GCA_012270385.1 Rubripirellula sp.
TGCTGCCGGTTTTGCGGGAGTTGATGGCGCCTAGACAGATTCGAAGCTTCTATACAGCGTTTCGACAGGGGATGTCCCTGACATCATCGATCGCAAGAGCGTCGGCAACGCCAACTCTCTCACCATCATTTGGAGCTCCGGCCGCCAGATCGGAGCCAACCGTCGTGCTCGACAGCGCTCTGTTGTAAACCAAAGCTCTATGTCCGCCACCATCCGCGGAATCCTCTCTCAAGGAAGTCGCATCCTTTCTATTTCGAAGGCTTAACCCTTTCGAGCTGTAGGCCCTTCTCCTGAATTGATTCAGGCATGATGTCTGAGTGCTTGAAGCACAAAGCAATCCAGGATGGGCCCTCAGCGGATCAGCACCCCTCACACCCCTCGGTTTCCCACATGCCTATCATTCGCCCAACCTCAAGCACACATCCAAACCAGAGCGAAGCCTTCGAGGAGTCTGTTTCTTCTGTCCCCATGGCAATGTCCATGATGGTTGATTAAATGGTGAATATGATGCAAAGCAACCTCAAGCAGCATCAACACCAAGAATTATCGCCGACATCCAAAAGCAATGAATATTGAGCAATTTGTTGCTCAAAGTCTAGGCGTCTGGCGCTCCATGCGATCAGGACATTCTCTGGCATTTCAGCAGTTTGAAGATGTCCTGAGCGAAATATCAATCGAAGGGATTTCAGACACTGATCCAATCATATCCGAGACCATCAAAGCCTCATCCTTCGGGAAAGATACAACCCATCAATCTGCATTCAAGATGGAATGGAATGCAGAAAGCGATTGGGAGCCCGATGACCCGAACGAGGTCTCGAGCGGTTCTTGCGTTATTATTCCAATTCCATCCAACAGTCATTCTGGACACTTACTGAGGAGTGTCGGCTACGCAGAATCAATACCAGCAGAATCAAGCTATTCATTTCTTAGTGATGGCACGTTCGTCCTTACAACCCAATACGAACAATCCATTGCCGAAGAAAGAATATGGTTCGTGTCTCAACACGTCCGATGTCGCTCATCCGTCTTGAAAACATCCGCAGGCTCTGGAATTCTGCAAACATCCTTCGCATCAGAAGTGCGAAAAATCAAAACCTAACGCAGAAAGTCCATGGAAAAAGAAGATATCATTCGCTTTGCGTCAACCCTGGCAGGAGTTTACGACAACTTTTCTCAGTCACAAGAAAACCCAAAAGACTTCGCCAGAATAAAAATTATCTTTCGACCACTTTCCTGGAAAATATTTCAAGGGCCAGGATATTATTCAGAGCAACACTACGATTATGCCCCATGGGACCCCTACCGACAGGGCATCCATAGACTGACGATCAGCGAGGATAAAAAATTTTTTGTTATCGAAAACTATGGCTTTTCAAACATGGAACGCCTTGCAGGTGCCGGACGAAATCCAGAATTACTCAGTTCATTGGATCAAACTAGTCTCAAAAAGCGCTGTGGTTGTGCAATGCACTTTCGTGAAACATCTACAGGTTGCTACACAGGCACGGTGGAACCAGGAAAAAACTGCCTCGTTCCGAGAGATGGTCAGCTAACATATCTTGTCAGTGAAGTAAAAGTCGATAGAGACTCATGGGTCAGCCGCGATCGCGGATTTGACCCAAACACCGATGAACCCAAATGGGGCTCAGAACACGGACCACTAAAATTTAATCGAATCCAGGATTACTCAGCATTGATCACACCTGAGTGGATTCAGAATCATTGAGAAAAAATGCAAGAATATACAAAGCAGATTAAAGCGTGGATACGATCACAACATCTGATCTGCGAGGGGACTGACTTTGTATATGAAACCGTGGACCAGACCCATCTCGAGAAATTCGAACGCTGTATCGAGTCGATTGGTGGTCGAGTCAGAAGTGTACAGGCGGTTGGGAACTGGCCGATGGGCCCAAATCGTTCATTTAAAATTCTTCGAGCGATTGGGAGCGTACCGCGTCCAGGAGGTGAAGAGCTAGTTACTTACTGGGCAAAGCGTGGCAGCAAAATGACCAGGTATTCAGATATCAATACTTGAATCACTCGTCGAACCAACCCAACCAGGTTGGCTTTGAAAAATCGGTATGCTTGCTCCATTTCCGAAGAATCGCCATTGAGTCAATTGAAAATGGCCCCCTCTGAGCTATGGAATTGACGTCATCTTGATTCACGGCACTCTTGATCTCATCACGAAGAGATTGATCACTCCGAGCGCGCTGTATAAATTGGTCAAGGATTTGATCCTGCTCGACGGCAGACATGTAAATGAAAAAGTTAAG
>JAAXIK010000223.1 GCA_012270385.1 Rubripirellula sp.
TGAGGATCAGCTGGAAGAGCGTATCCATGCGGTTCAGTAGAAACCATTGAACCTGTATAGCTCTGCGGTGTGGTCGCGGTAGGAGCCGGGGGCGGTGTGGTCGGAGGCGGTTCACCTTGGTCGCAAGCCGAAAAGCTGAGAAGCAATAGCGAGATTAGAATCAAGCTGGTGGGGCGAGGCATGGAAACAGTTTTATGTTGCATTGAAGGAAATCGTTCTGGGGTTGTTGGGTTGGGTTTCGTGGTCACTTCTTGCTCTGGAAGCCGGATGAGGGACACAACATCAGCGTTTTAGAATCTGCACCCGAACTAAAGTTTTATTCCATTAGACCGCAAATCACCATGGTTCAAATGACTGATTCAAATACAGATGATCAATTAATAACGTAGTGACTGAAAAAAGGTTCGCAGCGCGATACGCGGAGCTCCAGGGACTCAGCCTCTGGACTCAAAGTTAACCTTGAGGATTGCGCAAGTCTGACTCATTTTTTGGTTAAGGAGGCTGATCTCTTCAGAGGGCTGGCTAGTATCTCCCTGTTTGGGGGGCATTTGCACCGGCAGATGGAGTGCAGCGGTACCAAGGGGTTGCGAATTGAATTGTGTCAATCTCTTTCCCTTGCTATCGTATTAGGGCGTGCACGGTCACCTTGACCGAGCATAGCGTAACGCTGAAACATCAATGTGATTTGAGGAAGACATGACGAGAAAAACAAATAGGCGTTCGTTCATCGGACAGTCTGCTGCTACAACCGCGGGGATTGGCTACTGGGCAAGTACCAGTCCTCTTGCTAGAGCTCAATCCGCCCTTCAAGCGCCGGCCGCTGGCTGTATTGGAGTGGGAGGAAAAGGGGGTAGTGATACGAGCCATGTTGGTGAACATGGTGTTTCCATTGTTGGACTTTGCGATGTGGATGGCTCGACCCTGAGTAAGAAGGGGCGTGAATTCCCGGATGCCAAGCAATTCCAGGATTTCCGCGAAATGCTGGATCAAATGGGAGATAAGATTGACATCGTTACCGTCAGTACTCCCGACCACACTCACGCTGCTGCAGCAGTACGGGCTATGCGATTAGGTAAGCATGTCTACTGCCAGAAGCCTTTGACCTGGTCCATCAAGGAAGCCCGAATGATGCGGGAAACCGCAGCAGAAAAGGGTGTCGTGACCCAGATGGGTAATCAGGGGACCAGTGAGGATGGTCTTCGTGAAGCGGTTGAGGTGATTCGAAGCGGCGCCATCGGTGATGTAGAAGCCGTTCATATTTGGTCGAATCGTCCGGTTTGGCCACAAGGCATCGGCCGTCCCGCTGGCGAGGATCCAGTACCCGAAGAATTGAACTGGGATGCATGGATCGGTCCTGCACCAATGCGACCTTTCAAGAAGGGTGTCTATCACTCGTTCAATTGGCGAGGTTGGGTCGATTTCGGTACCGGAGCACTGGGTGACATGGCCTGCCATACCACCAACATGCCAGTGATGGCATTGAAGTTGTGGGATCCGGTTGCTGTCACTGCAATCAAAAATCCTGGGCTCTTTGAAGGTGAAACCTACCCCGGCAGCTCGGAACTCCTCTTTGAGTTCCCAGAACGTGACGGTTTGAAAGCCTGCAAGTTCGATTGGTACGATGGGGGTACCCTCCCCCCGGCCGAGATTGTGCGCCAGTTACCCGAGTCGTTCCAAAAACGAGTCCAGCAGCAACGCGACGGCGGTCGTAAGACCAGTGGCGCTGTGCTTGTGGGTACGAAGGGCTTGCTCTTCTCGCCTGACGACTATGGAGCACGCTACTACCTCCTTCCGGAAGATAATTACAAAGACTTCAAGAAGCCTGAGCAAACTTTGCCAAGGATTCCGTTTAAGGGCGGTGGTGACCAACGCCAGAAATGGGAATTTGTTGCATCGGTTAAAGGCGAGTATGAGCCTGGAACTATGTCGAACTTTGGCTATGCTGGAAGGCTTACTGAAACCATCCTTGCTGGTAATCTGGCGATGCGATTTGGTGAAGGCAAGCGAATTGAGTGGGATGCAAAGACACTCACCAGTCCCAATGTTCCTGAAGTCAACCAATACACCAGCCGCGAATATCGAGACGGCTGGGAAATTTAAGATAAAGATTTAGATGCTGTACCTAAAGTTTCAAGGCTTTAGGTAGGCGGATAACTCAAAGCCGCGATCAAGATTCAGACGGGGGAACCTTACGGGGGACCTAACGGGGGAATTTGGTCGCGGCTTTTCTTTTGCTGCGTGGTCCTGGCGAATTGCGCTCCGCTACAACACACTTAGAT
>JAAXIK010000185.1 GCA_012270385.1 Rubripirellula sp.
TTTTGCTGCGGTGAAGAATGCGGCGAGTTGAAGGAAATCCTGTTGCTTGCCTTCTCGAGGCTCGTCCGCATCCCCAAGATTGACATTTCCTAAAAAGTCATCATGACACTGGAGGCAATCAATCCGCAGGCCGAGGAACACTCTCGCTGTGCGAGCAGCGAGTCTTATTGGATCGGCATTGCCGTCATTGCTATCGAAGGTGGCGGTGTAAAAGTTCACTTCGGGCCGATCAGTCCACAAACCTTCTGCTGTAAGTAGATCGTGTACGATTTGATCGTAGGGAACGTTTTCTGAAATCACCTCTGCAAGCCAAATTCGGAATCTTCGTCGGCGATAGGTAATGAATTGCCCTCCATCGGTCCCTACTAAATAGCGTGCCCAGCGCTCGGCCCAATAATGATGATGGCGGGAATCCAGTAGCAGATTTCGCAGATGTGTTTCCTCTCTCTTCTCTTCAGGGAGTTGCTCGAGATTGCGAATTTCTTCGAGGGAAAGTCCGCTCCCAACCAAGGCAAGGGAGAGACGCCTGCATAGGGTCAACCAATCCGCATGATTGGCCTTTTGCAATTTCGCCTCCTTCAAGTCCTGCAAATAGATTTCATCCAGCAACGAGATTGAGCGATTGATCTCTTGGACTTCAGGGGTGGACCACTCTTCTCCGCTGGATGAATGGATCGTTGAGCTCAATCCGTCGTGCTGTTGTGTTTTGCCAAGACTTGAGATGAACCGAGTAGGCTGAACGCTTTGGTTCAGTGATTGTGTGGATAAACCCGAACTGAGAAACCTGTAAGCGAGGAGGATTACGATCAAAAGCCAGGACCATCGCGTTAACTTTACGATCGATGATATGACAATACGCATCTCTGAGGGCCTCAGGATTGATAGTGAGCCAGTCGTTTGAGGAGCGATCGATCAGTCGAGTCGAGGATTTGACCAGACTTCTTCGTTTGGATCTTTGATTCTACCTGCTGATTTGTCCGATACGCCCGATTCTGGCTGATTATTCTTCTAAAACGCCGAGTTTTATTTTCTCGCCCGTTTCGATGGATTTGGATGCAGCGTCAATGATCAATGCTGTATCGATGGCTTGCGATTGAAAATCAGTCAAAGCATTTTCGCTGACGAATGTCTTGATCATGTTTCGTTCTTGGTTTCCCTCAAAGCTATAACTCTGAACTTGTCCAGATGCTGCGTGGATCCAGCAGCGGGTAGGGCGATCATGCCAGGGTCTAGTGAAGTCGTCGCAGATCAGAGATGCAACGCTACCAGCAACCTCGAACCATTTCCGTGTAGCGGCGTCATATCCGCACGAGACGGTCGCGGTGACGTCATTGTCAAACCACATCATCGCGTTCAATCTCTGAGGTACGCCTTTTTGAATTAATGAATCTGCATAGATCGCTTTAGGTTTTTTACCTGCGAAGAAACGACTGAAACCAAAGACATACCAGCCCAAATCGAGGAGGCATCCACCGCCGAGTTCTCGGCTTAATCGATGATCCTGCGATTGAAAGGGTTGGTGGAAAGAAAGAGCCGCGCTGAGATGGCTCACCTCGCCAAGGGACCCGTCTGCAACCCATTTTGAAAATTGATCGGTGCGCGGGTGATGTAGCCAACCGGTTGCATCAAGCCATCGCTTGTTGTGAAAAGCGTTTTGGATTTCCAGGGCTTGGTGGTGGGACAGTGCAAGCGGCTTCTCGCAAAGCAGATGTTTATTGTGCTCCGCAGTCGCAAGTGACAAGGGATGATGAAGTGAGGGTGGAAGCGCGATGTAAACCGCATCCACGTCATCTCGTTTGATTAATTCATGGTAGCCCTCGACGGGATTCGGGATCCCGTGCTGATCAGCGCACCATTTTGCTCGGCTCCGTTCGCGGCTCGCAATGGATGTTACCTCGGTCTGGTCCGTCGATTGTAGATCTGCAATCAGTCGCCGGGTGATGCGACCTGTGCCTAGGATTCCGAATCTCATTTTTCTTTGCATCTGATTTTCTGCTTGTCTCGGCACCAAAAAATTCGGCTGGTCATACACGGGAAGTATGACGGTAGGTTAGGATTCTGGCGAATCGGTGGTTGGAGAGTACTGAATTCATGGTCTCCAGCCCTTCAGCGGCCGGCTAAGCCCTGCCGATTCACTTCATGCGGTATGATGATGTTTTCGTTTTCACGTGTTCTGCTTCGAGCTTAGCCGTGCTTTGAATAATTCGAAATACTAGATCAGAGTCTTTGTCGTTGAATAGCAAACGGGCGGACAACACCACGCAAAATGACATCGGGATTCAGGATCCTCCCACCACGAAGTTGGGGATCTTAAAGCAGCTCGGACCTGGCCTCATCATTGCTGGATCCATTGTTGGATCCGGTGAATTGATCGCCACGACAGCGGTGGGCGCTGAAGCAGGTTTTACTTTGATGTGGTTGATCATCCTCGGCTGCATGATCAAAGTCTTTGCGCAGGTTGAATTTGGGCGATACACACTCATCCACGGACGTACCACACTCGATGGCTTGAACGAAGTTCCGGGTCCGCGATTTCGAGTGAACTGGATCCTCTGGTATTGGTTGGTCATGTTTTTGGTTTCTTTAGCGCAGTTAGGCGGAATCGTCGGTGGGGTTGGGCAGGCCGTCACGATTAGTGCTCCGTTAACCCAAGAGGGTAAGGCTTATAATCGCTACCAGGAGCTTCTGATTGAGCAGCATGTGACCCGTAGTTTGATCACCCGGCCGAGTGTGGATTCCGCTGACCCCGATGGTTTGGAGGCTGCTCGCTTACAGAAACGGTTAGAGGCCTTGGCGCTGGAAATCGAAGAGGTAGAGAAGCCCTTCCGACAGACACCGGTCTATCAGGAAGCGGTGAGGGTCCGGCAGGAGTTAGAGCAAGAATATCTGAAAGTTGACAAAGGAGTGAGTGCTGGTGCTGTCGACAGGGATCGTCTTCAAAATCGGCTCATGGACGCTGAGGCGACTGAGCAGTCCTTGAGGGGGCCACCTCAGTCAGATGATGAAATTCTTTGGGCAACCCTGATCACGATCAGCAGTATGGTGATCTTGGTCTTGGGTCGGTATCAGCTAATTCAGCTCTTATCTACCGTGTTAGTTGCAGGTTTCACATTCGTGACGATTGCTAACCTGATTCATCTGCAGACACTTCCAGAGTGGAGAGTGGGATGGGATGATCTGGTGCACGGCCTGAGCTTTCAATTTCCGAGTACGAAGACGGGAATGACTACTGCGCTGATGGCCTTCGGTATTATCGGTGTGGGAGCAACTGAATTGATCCAGTATCCCTATTGGTGTTTAGAGAAGGGTTATGCGAAGTGGGTAGGGCCCCGTGATAGCACCGAAGCGTGGGCTGCACGTGCCCGAGGGTGGTTGAGAGTGATGAGGTGGGATGCGTGGGCTTCCATGCTGGTTTATACATTTGCCACCGTTGCCTTTTATCTGCTCGGAGCTGCGGTATTGAAAAGGGCAGGATTAAATCCGGAGGGTTCGCAGATGGTTCGAACACTGGCTGAAATGTATGTGCCAGTTTTCGGAAAAGCCGCGCACGCGATATTCCTGCTTGGTGCTTTCGCAGTACTTTATTCCACTTTTTTTGTGGCAAACGCCTCACATGCGAGAGTCTGTGCTGATGCAATGAGGGTGTTTGGTTTCTCTAAGGGCACGGAGAGAGCCCAGAAGTTCTGGCTGCTGTTCTATTGTGGTTTGCTCCCAGCATTGTGTTTAATCGTCTATGTTTTTGTGCGAGCACCAAAGCAACTGGTTCTTGCCAGTGGATTGATGCAGGCGATCATGTTACCGATGTTGGCGATTGCCGCTCTGTATTTCCGGTATCGTCAGCTGGATCAACGGCTTATGCCATCGCTCGGCTGGGATTTTGGATTGTGGATATCGAGCTTCGTTCTATTTTTTGCGGGATGCTGGGCCTTCTTTGATAAAATCTCTCAGGTTTTTTGAGAGATGATTTTGCAAAATGTTATGATCCTTGGAAGATCCTCACATGGATTTACCGGAGCATGGCAATGTTGTTGGCGATGGTTAGCTAAAATGAGTGCTTAAATTCTTCCTGTTTTGAATTGATCTGTATCCAGTTAGAAAAATGTCTGGCAAACGAGCGCTTGATACAACGATCGAAGTCGTCACGCCAGAGAATATCGCGTTCGATTATCAGCTGGCTGGACCGTTTCGCCGACTACCCGCCTTCCTGATGGATTTCGTGGTCCGATGGTGCCTGATCGTACTCATCCTCTTGCCACTTTATTTGTCCGGTCTTTTCCTGAATGTTTTCGCATTTGGTCCCTTCCTCATTGCTGCTACTTTTCTGATTTATTTTGTAATCAGTTGGTTCTACGGCACACTGATGGAGACCTACTTTAATGGTCGAACGGTAGGGAAATGGATCACTGGGATCCGAGTGATCGAAGTGGATGGCAGGCCGGTCACTGGGCGAGGCGCTTTGCTTAGAAACCTGCTGAGGATAGCAGATCTTGCACCGATGTATGCCATCAGCAACGTATCTCCTGATGTCCCGCCGATCTACATGATACCCACGGGTATGGTCGCGCTCCTGTCCATGCTGCTGACCCGGCGAATGCAGCGTCTTGGTGATTTGGCAGCGGGGACGATGGTGGTGATTGATGAGAAGCGTTGGCGTGCGCCAGTGGATTCAGTGGATGATCCTAGGGTTCCAGCTTTGGCAACCTATCTGCCTTTGGATCTGCGCATTTCCAGAAGTTTGGCTCGGGCGTTAGCTGTTTACGTGGAAAGACGTTCACAACTCACACCGACCAGGCGGCGCAGAATCGCGAAGCACCTGATCGATCCCATGCTAGATGAAATCAACTTTCGACCCGATATCGATCCAGATTTGATGATGTACACTCTTTACTATCATGCTTTTCTGAAGCCTGATCGAAGCGGAGATTTGCATCAGGAAGAAGTGGATTTAAGTTCTTTGCGGGGCTCCAGTCCATTACGTCATACCGTTCAGCTGCGCACGGGTGAGAATCGGGATTCCGGGTTTGAGAACGAAGAGACTGAAGGTGCCGCTGTTTTGGCGGCTCAGTCATCGGGTGGACACGGATTTTTGGAGAAAGCCTCCGGGCATTTGGGAGATGCAGATCTCACGGACGAAGCGGAGATTTCGGGATGAGAATCGCGCAAAAAATGAAGGACCGCCAGCCCCAGTGGGAGGAGTTGGAGAAGCTATGTGATGCCATGGAGCTGGGAGGTAAAACCAACCGGGCCGTAGGCGGTCAATACAGCGGCGCGGAGGGGATCGCAAGGTTTGCATCTCTCTATCGTTCTGCGTGTGCTGATTTAGCATTAGCTGATGCTTATCAGTTGCCTCCAGCGACCGTGGCTTATCTGCATCGGCTTGTTGCGCGAGCCCATAACCAGCTTTATCGAGCAAATCGAATTAACCCTCGACGCTGGCTTGATATCCTTTTTTCTGAAGCTCCCAAAAGAATCTTTCAGGACCCGTGTGTTCGGATTTCGTCCGTGGTTTTCTTCGGTTTATTTTGCCTCTCCATGTACTTCGCATTTCAAGAGAACCAGTTCCCGGGTTACGCAGAGATCATGGCAGGTGATCAAGCATTGCAACAAGCCGAAGCAAGCTTTGAAGATCCATTGGATGCTGGCTTTGGGCATTATGTCACCATGTCTGGGTTCTATATTCAACACAATACGGGAATTGGTCTGAGATGTTTTGCGTGGGGTATTCTTATCATCCCATGTCTTTACGTGTTGGCTTCCAACGCAATACAGCTCGGCGCAGTCTTTGGGTACATGGCTCGATCGGAGACGTCGTCGGGGGATCATTTTTTTGAGTTTGTTACTGCGCATGGTCCTTTCGAGCTCCCAGCGATAGCACTGGCAGCGGGGGCGGGGTTCCGGCTGGGAGTTGGACTATTTGCTACCGCAGGATTAACGCGATGGGATTCGGTGAGAGAGAATGCTTCCCGCGCCGTGCCCATTATGTCCGCCTCGGCAATGCTATTCGTGCTAGCTGCTTTTACCGAGGGATTTCTATCGCCCTCGCCTGCTCCCTACGTCATCAAGGTCATGTGGGCGATCTTCTCTTCGGGATTGATTAGTTTCTATTTTGTCATCCTCGGCTTTCCCGATCTGAAGGAACTTTCAGTGCCTTCAGGAAATCAAGAAGAGGATTGGGATGCAGCTTGATCAAACACATTTGGTGATGCGGCCAAGGCGCATGTCCGAAATTGGGGACATGACACTCGCCATGCTTCGAAATCATCCGCAGCAAGCTCTGGTTGATTTTGGAATCGGAGCTTTGCTTTGGGCGATTTTGGACATTGCCATTCTTGCCTGGATCCCCATTCAGGAAGCTCAGTTGGGCCTGACTGATGAAGAAGCTGTCCTGCAGATTTATCGTTACTTGGGCTGGATGACCCTTCTTGTGATGTTGCAAACACCGCTGGCTGGAAGTTTGGCTACTTTGTGTTTGGGACGCAAGAGTTTTGAAGAAGCAGTCACGTGGCGGGAAGCGTTCAGAGAAGTCTGGGGACATCGCTCGGCTCTTGTAGAGACAACTTTGATCAAAGGTTTGGTCTTGCCAGCAATTCTGGTCCTGCTGTTTCGTATGGGATCCCCCGTCTCGTTCTTTTGGGATTTGTTAATTCCTCTGCTGATTCTCATGATTCAATTCTTCACACGAGGCATGTATCCATTTGTTCCTGAACTTCTCCTGCTTGAAAAATGTCCCACTCGAAAACCAAGGAATTCTGCGGATCAAAACGTCATCACGCTCCATCAGAGATTGAGTCATCTCCATCAAGGACAGTCTGGGGAAAACGGCGGAAGGTTTATCATCCAGGGGTTTGTTTATTCGGTCCTTCTGGTTTGTTTTCTGTTTACACTCATGGCCATTCGAGGTGTTTTGATATTGAGGTGGGACTTCTTGAACTTACCCGTGTTACTGGTTCTTTTTCCTCTTTGCCTTTGGATCATCGCTTCCATTAGTGTGGTGGTTCGTCTCTTGTTCTACCTCGACACAAGACTGAGATTAGAGGGATGGGATGTTGAACTTCTCATCCGCGCAGAGGTGATTCGTAGATACGGGGGAATTCAAAATCAAGGTAGCAGCCGCCGTGAGAGCAAGGAAGTAAAGTCTATTTCAGATTTGGCGGGAGCTTCAGCTCACGATCGTTCCTTATCGCAAGCCTCTAGGACTCGGCAGCAGAAAACGTCAGAGGCGAAGAATCAACCTGGAGGAAGGGGCTGAAATGGTAGTAGCGCTTCCCAGAAATGGTTCGGCACAGATCATGTTTTTCATCCTGTGCCTGCTCATGGAGCCCAGCGATTTCTATCGAGTCTCTGCGCAGTCGCTTGATGAGTCAGGGAAAATATCCTCGATCACGCCGTCGCCCTCACAGGGTGTGATCAATGACTCGGAGTGGTACGACTCTAAGTCCGGGGAGATCAAACCCATCCAGGTAAAGACTAGAAAAGACGATTCAATCCATCGAGAGAGTCGTTGGTTGCCTCAGGCACAAGCCGTTCCCAAAGCGGCTAGTTCGGCAGAGTCATCTTCAGGATTTAATCTTGATTGGCTCGGAGAGGGTTTTACCTACACCAATCTCTTTGCTTGGGTCGTGCTCATTATTCTTATCGTCGGGGCCGGTGCCGGGGTAGCTTGGCTTCTCGGGAAGGGTGGCGTGGGTGGAACAAGCTCTGGATCAAATGGCAACCAAACCTTAACCACAGACCAGGCACTACTTGAACGTATACAGGAGCTTCCGGAGGAATTGCGTAGGGATAATCTGGATTATCGAGCCGAAGCAGAACGCATGATGCGGTCGGGCGCTTTGGAGCAAGCGATCGTTCTCTTGTTTGCATACCAGCTATTGCTTTTGGATCGTGCAGCGTGTCTGCGACTTCATCGAGGGAAAACCAATCGGCAATACTTACGGGAGCTTCGGTCAACCGATCAGCAGGTCTTTCAGTGGGTGGAGCGGGTCGTCTCTTTATTTGAGGGAAGTTATTTTGGTCGCAGAGTGATTCAACGATCTGACTTTAGTCGCTGCTGGAAAGAAAATGAATTGTTAGAAGGTAAACTCGCTCGATTAGCGGAGGTTTCCGGATGAAACTCTTCTGTAGTGCGGTAGCCTTTGTATTAATCGTTTGCTCAGGATGCGATCAGCTACGCACGGGTTATGGGGAATCTCGAGGGACCGTTGGGCGTTTGGGTATCAATGGTTTTGGATCACTTCGCTCAGCCTATGAAAACGCCGGTTATCGAACGCGAGATATCACCCGCTTGAGCGATCGGGTGAAGAGGTCCGAGGCAATCGTTTGGACTCCCAAAGTTTTGCATCCCATTCCGGGTGAGGTCACCGAATGGATGGAATCTTGGCTGGGTCGCGGCGGAAAAACATTGGTTTTTATCCTTCCTGATAGCGGTAGTGAGGTCGACTATTGGGCTGATGCGACAGAGTTAGCCCCGATTGAGCAGAGGACTGAGTACCGACGGAGGGAAGTACGGGGAATCAATCAGCAACTGCAATGGCGACTCAATCGCTGGGACTGGGACGCTAATGGTTGGTTTCAGGTCAAGCCATTGGCGCAGCGGCAACCCCTGGTCATCGACAACTCTGAGCAAAACGCAAAGAGGACATCGAAGGCAATCAACTCTCAAAAGCCATCAACGTTGTCTGACCCTGAAGGAGAAGCAACTCGATCTTCTAATCACAGGAGAGCGGGGCCTTGGGTTGAATATCAGATTCAGAAGTCTGGTGCTGCCAACACCGCCAGTACTCCACCTTCTTCTTTTCAAACCTTCAATGTGGGAGAAACAGGTCCTGGCTCTCTTAGTGGGGCTGGTTTTTCAAGCTTCGCAAATTGGGAGCAGGAAAAAACAAGAACAAGAGTCAAATTCGAGTCTCTTCAAAGTGACAAAGTGGGTGTTCCTTCATTGGTGAAGATCACTTCAGAGAAGTGGAAGGATTCCCAAGTGCTGGTGGTTGCGGGAGGATCACTATTAACCAATTATGCTCTTTCAAAAGAATGGAATTGCAAGCTAGCCGATGAGGTGATTTTCTCGACTTCATTACGATCCTCAAAAGATGCGACAGCGGGTTTTCTAACTTCAGATTGGAATCCCATCGTTATTTCTGATGGACCTTCTACGCAGCCAGTGAAAACGGGCATGGAAATGTTAACGAAGTGGCCCTTAAGCTTGATCACCATGCATGGAATTTTTCTTGGTGGGATTGTTTGCTTGATACTGATCCCCATCCTCGGACGTCCCAGACAGCTTCGGCGTGAAACCCCAACCGACTTCACTCACCATCTCGACGCTGTGGCCTCGCTCATGAAAAGAGTAAAAGGGGAGGCTTACGCGAGGAGGCGAGTGCAGGATTATCAAGCTCTGGGGAAAACGGACCCTACTCAATCCAGCAATCAGCAAGCATCCCCTAGTCAGGCACCTCAGGTCACTGAAGTGGATCGAGTCGACGATTTGCAAACATCAGATTTAGAGAGTGAACAGCTGTGAATGCGGATCATGATCAGGTCGAATCTGCGTTCCGTGAACCCTTGTTTGAGTTGGACTGCTATATTCTCCTTTTGGCAGAATCACCAGTAAGCTGAATTTACATGATTCGTCCGATTTCCCTTTCATTTTTGAATACACCACAGGTAATGTCGTGAGTAGTGATTCTTCTTTCTCTTCGAGCAGCGGGGCCGACGATTCGCTTTGGCCCTCGAGTCAGCAGAGAGGCAAAGCATTAGATGCTCAATCGCTGATCAAGGTAAAGCAACTTTATGAAGCCATCACTAGCGAGCTCTCTAAAATCTATGTGGGGCAGGAGGAGCTTGTTCAGGGGACCTTGACCGCTCTGTTTTCTGGTGGTCATGTTCTCATCGAGTCGGTACCCGGACTTGGCAAGACCCTATTCGTGAGAACGCTCGGGCGAGTGCTTGGATGTGAATGCGGACGTATACAATTCACTGCCGATCTGATGCCCAGCGATATTACGGGGGCGCCGGTCTATGATATGCAGAAATCTACTTTTCAGTTTCGTGCCGGTCCCGTCTTCACACAATTCTTACTGGCAGATGAGATTAATCGCTCACCAGCAAAGACACATGCCGCACTTCTGGAAATTATGCAGGAGTATCGTGTTACTGTAGATGGCACTAGCCACGAAGTCCCGAGACCATTTCTCGTTCTTGCTACACAGAATCCTCTCGAGAGTGAAGGGACTTACAGTTTGCCGGAGGCTCAACTGGATCGCTTCATGTTTAAGCTACACGTAGATTATCCCTCTGCCGAGCAGGAGGCAGAAATCCTCAAGATGCATAGTCAGCAGGTAGATTTAAACAAACGGCTTGAAACAGAAATCAACACCGTGGCATCGCCCGAGCTCATTCTCTCAGTCATGTCACTTTGCAGTGAGGTTTTGATTGAGGATCGACTGGTCGGGTACATCAATCAAATCGTCAGAGCCACGCGGGATTGGCCAGCGTTTCATCTGGGAGCTTCGCCGCGTGCGGGATTGGCTTTGATGCAGAGTGCGAGAGCATTGGCTGCTTTCAGTGGTCGGGATTATGCCGTGCCGGACGACGTGGTTGACGTCGTCATCCCTGCTTTGCGTCACCGCGTTCAGTTGACTGCTGAGTCAGAAATTGAAGGTAGATCGATTGATGAGGAGTTGCGAGCAGTACTTGCAAGTATTGAAGTACCGCGAGACTGAAGCCTCAGTAGATGCACTACACGTGGTGCTGAACAGGTTGAATATCCGTCCACTACTCGGTTTGTTGGACCGACTCCACTGCCCATTTTCGACTGAGTTCGATTCTTTGATCTGCTGGGCCATAAAGGAGAATCAATCCATCTTCGCCACCTGCGATATGGAAGACTTGTTCTACATCAGATGCGTTGATTAAATCTATGGCCTGGTAGTAACGGACTTCCGCAAGGGTTCGCATCGAACGGTTGGGACTGGCGAGGAGGTTCGAAATCCTACGGCTTGCTACCTCACTGCTCAACTTGGGTAAGTCGATCACTTTGATATCTCGATCGATCAAATTCCAAAGCGATTTCAATTGATCATCGATATACTCTCGTTCTGACATTCGATCCGTTGCGGCCATTTGCTGAGATTCGAGATTGTCCATTCCTTTTGAGGTGATCAAGAGATGTCGTTTTCGGCCCTGTGAGTCTGTGGGTGGGGCAACCTGCAGCAGTCGACAACGTGAGACATTCTGAACCAAGCCCTCACGGATTTGTTTCAAGCTAATATCAAAATGCAGAATCAAGTCGAGTTGTAAATCCTCAGCAACGGCTATCGCTGAATCGGATGAATCCACTTGCCCTAGGTAGGCTATGCCGGGCGACCACATGGGTTGCAGCGGCTCACCAGCATCTAACAACGCATCGTTCAAGGCGAGACTCATGGAGGATGGCACCGGACTTGGTGCGCTGGCCATATTGTTGAATCCATTATTGGTGGGCGGCTCCACTTG
>JAAXIK010000447.1 GCA_012270385.1 Rubripirellula sp.
CGGCATGACTTTTTGTCTCTTGATTCTGTGTCTTAGAGACAGCTTTATCTACATCAGATTCAATCGTCTCATAGTCTGCGCCCCCTCTTTCGCTCCCTTCAAAGCGATCAGCAAATGGATCATCGGCTGACTTTGCACCTACATCTGCAGGCACAGCGATTTGAGCTGAACCTTCCATTTGGCCTTCAGTGATTTGCTCCTTTTGCCTGGATGTTGCAGCCTCCTCATCAAAAGACCGATCCTCAACCGGAGAAGAATCGAGCGAACCAGCTTTTTGCTTTCCGCCATCCAGGGCAACCGGCTTTCGAGATCCATAGTATTGTGCGCTGCGAAGCTTATCGAGTACTTCGTTAAGCTGTTGGTCATCAAGATGCCCCATCAATCTCAGATGACGAAGAACCTTGCGACTTTTTTCATAGTCTGTAGCGTTCACCAACGATTCGTTCTTGGCTCCACTCTGATCTGAATTTTGACCGAAGAGCACCTGAAAGACCGCGGCCAAAATCAGCCAAGAAAGGTGACCGACAAATGTCACGAACAACCAAAGTATGACTAGAATGAAGAAAACTTGCATTTGAAGACTTTAAGCGTTGTTAGTTAATGCACTCAAATGGTCCGTAGTACAATCTGTTGTCCATGCGGGAGATCCTGAATTGGCTGGTGCAGAATTCGTTTCACAAAGCTCCGTATGGGCACATAAAAAATCAGGTCATCCAAGTGGAGATAGGCCTCGCACAATGAATGGGCCCGCCAGCTCTTCATTTCTTCGTTATTTTTTTCGGCTTAAGATATTTTTCGCGAAGTATTTTCTAAAAACCGACTTTGATCCGCATTGTGCATTCTCACAAGTGATCTAAACCCACTCAGCTCATAACAAGTGAATACGCCAAACCTCCCAAAATCAGCTTCCCTTGAATCGGTAATGGCACATTACATCGAGTGCATTGAACGCGGTCAGGAAGCCGATCCGCATGAATACTTGGATCAATTCCCACAACATGACAAAGAATTAAAAACCTTCTTCAGGAACCATCATTGGCTCGATGAAAGTGAGCCGGAAGAGTCCTCGCTGGTGGGCAAAAAAGTAGGTCCCTACTACATCGAGGCCGAACTTGCGCGGGGGGGAATGGGTGTAGTTTACCGCGCACGACAAACTGGAATCGATCGACTCGTCGCCTTGAAACTCATTAGCACTGGACGATTAGCCGGTAATGAAGAACGACGCCGATTTCGAATTGAGGCGGAAGCTACAGCCGGTCTACAACATCCATCCATTATCCCCATTTATGAGGTGGGTAATTGGGAGGGGAACGAGTACTTCTCGATGCCCCTAATCGAGGGGACTACACTTCAAAAATATGTTAATGAGGAAATCCTTGCTGAAGACCAGCTCATCGCAATCATTCTTCACATCGCCGAAGCAGTCGCTCACGCGCACGATTCGGGAATCATCCATCGAGACCTGAAACCTGACAACATATTGATTTCTTCCGATGGGCACCCACTGCTAACCGACTTTGGATTGGCTAAGTGGCATCGGGATGGAACGACACTCACCCGTACTGGCCAGGTGCTCGGGACACCTCATTACATGAGCCCTGAACAAGCTAGTGGTGTCACCATCCCAACCTATGCCACGGACATTTATTCTCTTGGTGCGATTCTCTACGCTCTCCTCACAGGGAAACCACCACATCCCGGCGACAGCATGGCAGAAGTTCTGCGAAGTGTGCTTCAGGATGAGCCGCGGAGACCAAGATTATTAAGGAAAGAAATCTCACCCGAATTAGAAAAGATCTGCCTTAGAGCGATTAGTCACGATCCACAAGATCGATACGGGACAGCGCGTGAATTTGCGTCAGACTTGCAACGATACTTAGATGGTGAACCCACCATGGCGTCGAGTGATGGGTTGATGGATCGAGTCGCAAGAGAACTCCGTCGCGATCAACACCAGAGACATTTTAATAAATGGGGCACATCACTAGTCAGTATTGGTGGGATCGTCTTTGCAAGTCATCTGGGTATGTTTCTGCTCAACCAATCAAAAAATCCGACTTGGCTTTCTTTTTGGCTACCGAGAGGCGTGATGCTTTTTCTGATCGCTGCAGTCATCCTGTACGCCCGAGGAGGCTCCCTGCTACCCCGTAGTGCAGCCGAACGACCGGTTTACTCCATCTGGATTGCCTACTTGCTTACGCTGGCGACCATCAACAGCTTTGCAGAATTCAGCGGTGGAACAGCCTACGACATGTTTGTTGT
>JAAXIK010000470.1 GCA_012270385.1 Rubripirellula sp.
CCCCTGTCCTTGAGGCTGCGGATAAACCCAATGTCGTTATCTTGCTTGCCGACGTTCTCGGTGTACTAGACATTGGCTGATATCCAGGACCTGTTGAAACGCCTGTTTTAGATGGTCTTGCCAAGAGAGGCACTCGGTTTGAAACCTTTTACTCAGGCTGCGCGGTCTGCTCACCGTCGAGAGCCACTTTGCTGACGGGGCGACACCATATTCGAACAGGGGTTTACAGTTGGATCTCTGATGAAAACCAGCACTCCCATTTACTCTTGCGGGAAAGGACGATTGCTGAAGTCTTGAAGGATCAGGGTTACGCGACTGCCCATATTGGCAAGTGGCACCTGGGACTTCCAACTCCGAAAGAAGAGAAGCCCACGCCGGATGAGCATGGATTTGACCACTGGTTCGCAACTTGGAACAACGCTGAACCAAGTCACGAGAACCCCCGGAATTTCATCCGGAATGGCGATCCTGTTGGACCGCTGAAAGGATATTCCTGCCAATTAGTTGTTGCCGAGGCAATCGATTGGTTGGATCAACTCGGTGATCAGGATCAGCCGTTTTTCTTGAATGTTTGGTTTCATGAACCGCATGCACCGATTGCGGCGCCCCAAACCATCACTCGGAAATATGGAGAGCTGCGTGATCGTGCAGCGGTTTATTCAGGAACCATCGATAACACAGACCAAGCAATTGGTCGTTTGCTCACTAGACTCGCTGAGATCGATGATCCAGGTAATACCATCGTCATCTACGCCTCGGATAACGGGAGCTACCTAGATGATAGCACGGGTGGTCTTCGTTGGAGGAAGTGAATGAATTGGGAGGGGGGACTGCGTGTTCCGGGTATCTTTTCATGGCCGGGGAAAATCCAACCGGATCAGGTTTGCCATGAACCTGCGGGGGTCGTGGATTTACTTCCTACACTCTGTGGTTTAATTGGGATTGAGTCCACTCAAGGACCCGAGATGGATGGTGTTGATCTTTCGAATGCGTTGCTGGGTGATGCTTCGAGATGGCGTCGGGAGAAGCCCATGTTTTGGCATTTGCAAAAATCAAGGCCGATTGTTGCGATGCGTCAGGGTCAATTTGTGATCGTTGCAGATCCCGATTATGAACTTTCGACCAGTAATATGTTCGACGAAAGATGGATTCCAGAAATCAAAAAGGGTGGATACAAAAATTTTCGAATTTATGATCTGCATGCCGATCCGAAGCAGACGACGGATCTTGCAGAGAGTCGAGGTAATTTATTGAGGGACATGAAGAAAACTCTGTTGGAGATCAACCAGAGTGTGATGCGTGACGGGGAAGATTGGCATTTGCGTTGATGATGTCTCTCGCTAAGCGACTACTCGACTCCAACGCATTCAGGCAGCGATTTACATCGCAATCTCTGAAAGCACGACTAAGGTAACTGCAGCGGCAAGAATGACAGCGCCGGCGAGTCGCGACATCATGGTGCCCCGTGTTTGCTCTGCTTCTGCTCCTCCCCATTTCTTTGCTACAGCCCACGCTAAGAGGACTCCCCAGAGACCTCTCAGACTGTACACCACATTCACTCTTGCGGCATCACCGAAGATTGCAAGGGTTGAAACGATGCAGATGGCTTGCAGGGAAATTAGCAACGCGCCGACAAGGAGTGGTACCATGATTTTTTTCTTTCGAATGGTTTTCCACGGCAGTCCTGGTAGGAGTGGTAGTGAGCTGAGCCCAACCATCCAATAGACAATCGGCAGGAACCTGCCCACTCCCCAAGCTGGCGCCCAACGCTGCACCAATACATCAAAAAGGGCATATGAAACCGCGGCGCATAAAGCGAGAGAGATCGTCAGAGTCACGTGATGTGTTTCCCCTCGCCCCGTCCACTGAATCAGCCCAATGCCAACCGTAGCCATGATGGCCGCCTGCCATACTGAAGTCGGTAGGTCTTGTAATCCCATCAGAGTAACTAGGAAAGCTACGAATACGACTTTTACACAAAAAATAGGGGTCGCTATCGAAACATCACCTTTTTCAATCGCTGCGAAGGTGAAAGCCAGCCCGAGTACGAATAGAGCCGCAATGATGGCGGGCTGCCAGATCAGTTCCCACCCCCTGAATGTGCCACCGAGTACCCAGAAGATAGAAAAGATAACACCGGATCCAAGGTTGGAAACGCAGAGAATCGTCAGCGGTGATGCTCCGGATTCTCCCGCTCTTTTCATGAAAATCAGGGCACCTACAAAAAGCAAACTCGCTAAGAGGGGCAATAGTAGG
>JAAXIK010000399.1 GCA_012270385.1 Rubripirellula sp.
CTTTGTGCAAGTCCGAGCCGGGTTATGGGCCAATCCACACTCCAGCCCCCAAGGATCTCTGGCGTTCCTGGGGGCAGGGCTTCCCCGATCGGAAGGTGGAACTCACCCCGTCTGAGCACGCGTGTGACCCGCGGAGATGGCCGTTCTACAGCAACTAGGCTTGTCGTGAATTTGCCTCTCTGTTCGGAAACTTTTTCGGCGATCTGTTCAGCTCTGTCCCGCAGGATCTGACTTTCGTCGAGGGTTAAATCGATGTGGAATGGACCTGCGGGGTCTGCTGCCATTAAGAGCTGATTTTCAAGATTACAGGCGTTCCAATTCTTTGTCTTAGCCAATTCATTCCAACGATTACTGAAATTGATTGTCAGCGAATCCATTCCTTCGAAGCCATTAACAACGAAGATAAGCTGGTATTTGCCCTGAGGGATCCATAACGCAATTTCAGAGGGTTGAGATGGCTCACTCTGTGTGATCTCAAGAATTGGATTGAGCTTTTCATTTTCCTCCCCAGGGATATCGCTGGTTTCAGCCGTAGCATTCGGTTTTGAATCGAGATCCTTGAGGCTAACCGTGGAATGAGTGCCTCCTGAGAAGCTTAAGTCAAAGGTCTGATCGATCTTGGTTTCTAGCGTCACTGTGATTTTGATGCTTTGATCTGCTTGCGGTAGGCGGTCCTTCCACCGCTTAATGGTTACGGTTCCCGGGAGGCCTTTGATAGGCTTGGCAGTCGCGTTCAAATTTGGATCTGGAGTATCCGGCTCGATTGGCATGGGGAGCGTGCTGGCCCACCCACTGAGTTGTGACGCTGCAGTCTGCTCGGCGTATTGATTGAGGCTATCCAAGGGGACCATGCGTCCATCTGCAGAAATCAACGCGTCGGCTTCCGCTTCCAGTTGCTTCCACTTGTCCCAAGCGATCTGATCGGCTGGAACGCTAAGGGTTGACCCATAGGTGTACGAGTTGCCGTCGAGTGCCGACTCGGCCGTATTATTGAAGAAGGCTAGAAGCTTGTAATACTCTTCATGCTCGATTGGATCATACTTATGTGTGTGGCATCGGGCACACGTCAACGAGAGACCGAGAAACACCGTTCCGAATGTTTCTACACGATCGAAGTTGTTTTTCATTTGGAATTCCTCTGCGATCGCACCTCCCTCCCCCGTGCTTGGATTCATGCGGATGAATCCGGTTGCGAGTCTCTGCTCCATGGAGGCCGAATCCAAAAGATCTCCTGCAAGTTGCCAGGTCATAAATTCGTCCAGAGGCATATTCTCATTGAACGCGCGCACGACCCAATCTCGATAGGGGTAAATGCCTCGGCGGTTATCAAGATGAAGACCGTGTGTGTCTCCATAACGCACCGCGTCTAGCCAATACCTTGCTTGGTGTTCACCGAATAATGGGCTGGCGAGTAAACGATCCACCAAACGACTGAATGCCTCCGATGAATCATCGGCCATGAAGTCACTGAGCCATTCCGGATCGGGTGGCAGCCCAGTGAGTATGAGAGCAGCACGACGCGCAAGCACGCTTTTGGGAGCGTTAGGAGCAAATTCAAAGCCCTTGTTGATCCATTGATCCTGAATCAGTGAATCGATTGCAGCGGTAGACGTTGGAAAGGCCTTCGCTTTTGCGGGAGGAATCCATGCCCAATGGCTCTCGTACTTGCCGCCCTGCATGATCCAGTGAGTGAGAACCTCTTTTTCGGACTCAGAAAGTTGCTTCTCCGCATCTTGAGGAGGCATCGGATCGTCAGCATCCAGAATTCTCGCGATCATTTCGCTCTGTTCCGGTTGCGAAAGATTCACTGCTCGATATCCGCCGCGATCCGCTGTTGCCTCGGCTTCACTATCCAAACGTAGGTCGGTATCGGGATGCGAGTCGGGTCCATGGCAGACAAAGCATTTGTCCGCAAGGATCGGAAGTACATCCTTGGAGAAATCGACTTCTTCAGCTGGAAGGTACGACTTCGGGTGGATTGCGATCGAAACCAAGGAAATTAGCGAGAGCAGAAATCGGAGATGCATGGCCGGTTTTCTAATGGAGTCACAACTCGAACATCGCTTGCGCGAGCATGTTTGTACGCAAGGTCGCGGACCCGTGAATTATAGAGTAGAACTCGTTCAGTTGCTCGGTCACCGGTGTCTAATCCGCCACGGGTTTTATCTGCTGAGGTCATGGTCACCCTTACGACCATTTTTCACTTCTAAATCCGTCCCCGGGGGCTTTCAATGGTTCCTCGCCCGCTGCGTGTAA
>JAAXIK010000257.1:0-3030 GCA_012270385.1 Rubripirellula sp.
CGTGATCACTGTGTCAGCGTTCGTCAGCCCCTATCGGATTGACAGAGATCGTGTCAGGCGGTTGGGGAAGCGGGAGGGTCAGTCGGGTGATTTCCTGGAGGTGTTCATGGATACCCCTCTAAGTATCTGTGAGCAGCGGGACCCCAAAGGTTTGTACAAAAAAGCGAGAGCTGGTGAGATTAAGAATTTCACGGGAATCAGTGACCCCTATGAGGCTCCCGAATCGCCGGAATTACGACTAGATGGTGCTCAGGGGGCAAGTCCCAGCGATCTAGCTTGTGAGGTGATGAAGATGTTGGAGCAAAGAGGAGTGGTTTATTAGGTTGGGGAAGGCTTCTTGCTTGTTGATGCCCCCTTTAGGGGGAGCCTTGAATTCGATACAATCCGACCTTTGGAAATGGATAGCTTTTCAGATTTGCCGTTGCGTAAAATGGCGGCGGCGGTAAACTACCGCACTGAAATGTGAGTTATGGAACGACGTAATAGCTGTAAGAACGTATGACGATCTCGAAAGAGCGAAAAGCAGAAGTAGTAGGCGAACACAAGAAATCGGACGCCGACACAGGCTCGCCTGAGGTGCAAATTGCCATCTTGACTGAGCGAATTAATGGTTTGACGGAACACATGCGAACCCACCGTAAGGATTATGCCTCACGGCGTGGTTTATTGGGATTGGTCAGCCGACGCCGCCGATTGCTCGATTACGTTCGCGGCGAGGATCCCCAGAGATATCTCGATATCATTGGAAAGTTGGGCATCCGAAAGTAGCCCTCTCCGCCGCAGTCAAGCGAAGACGGCCTTTGTCGATCGCCTGACGGCGGAAGTTCTCGGCTAACCTCTTAAGCAAGACACCTCGCGGCGACTTCGTAGACGGCCTCTTTTTTGTGCTCCCGATAGAAGTCCATCTCTCCGTCAGGCTACTGGGCAACTCACGCATTGCATGAGTTGCCACGCAGTGGTGGAGAGACTCGCATCGCACGGATGATTACGCACCCTAGCTTCATATGAGGTGGGTGCATGTTAAGCGAAGCATCAGATTGCATTCGATCTTCGCAATGGAAACTCGGCTAGCCAGTTCATGTTTACTGTTAGATCCGAGGTTTTGGTAGAAGTTTTTTTGTAGGTTGAAGGAAGAAAAAGTGAGTGAAAAGAAAGTACGCGTAGAAAAGCAAATCGGTAGACAGACCCTTTCGTTTGAGACCGGCCAGCTTGCCAAGCAGGCTGCGGGATGTGTTTTAGTTCAGTATGGCGAGACAGTGGTTCTTGTTGCTGCGGCAACCAGCGATCCACGTCCAGGATTAGATTTTTTCCCTCTCACTTGTGACTACAGGGAGAGATTGGCTGCCGCGGGTAAGTTCCCCGGGGGCTTTCTGAAGCGTGAGGGGCGTCCGAGCACGAAGGAGACTCTGAGTGCGCGATTAATGGACCGCCCAATCCGACCGTTGTGGCCCAATGGTTTCAAAGATGAAGTTCAGGTTCAAGCTTTTGTGATTGCAAGTGATTTGCAGAATGACGGTGACGTCTTGGCGATGAATGGAGCCGGATTAGCTCTACACGTGAGCGAATTGCCTTTCCAAGGCCCTGTCGCGAGTGTTCGCGTTGGCAAAATCGACGGCGAGCTCGTCGCTTTCCCAACCCATAGCGAGTTAGAGGAGAGCGAGCTTGACATGATCGTCAGCGGCTCGCGTGAAGAAGTCGCCATGATCGAAGGCTTCGCTCAGGAAATGCCTGAAGATCAGATGCTGGAAGCTATTCAATATGCTCACGGTGTCATTCGTGAAGTCATTGATCTGCAAGAAGAGTTTTATCAGAAAGTGAATCCGGTTAAACGCGAATACGTGGCACCGGAAGATGATGGCCTTTTCGACAAACTGAATGATGCTTATTACTCTGATTTCAAAGCTGCACAGCAGACGGTTGGCAAACAAGACCGTGCAGATGCCGTCAAGGCATTGAAAGAGAGAGCGATCTCTGAGGTGATTCCGAACCCTGATGCGGATGACGCAGTCTGCTCCAAGCGATTTGGAACGGTTTGGCATGATCTCGAAGAAAAAGTGATTCGAGATCTGATTACCTCGGGTACTCGTCCTGACGGCCGTGATAATTCAAGTCTGCGACCCATCTACTGCGAAACGGATCTTTTGCCACGCGTGCATGGTTCCGCTCTATTCCAGCGTGGTGAGACTCAGGCCTTGGTCACCGTGGCTTTGGGTACCTCCAAAGACGAGCAGCGTGTCGATGGATTGATGGATGAGTACAGCAAGAAGTTCATGCTGGACTACAACTTTCCTAGTTTTTCTGTAGGAGAAGTGAGACCCATTCGTGGTCCAGGGCGTCGTGAAATTGGTCACGGCTGCTTGGCAGAGCGTAGTGTGGCCCCCGTGCTGCCGGACGCTGAGCAATTCCCTTACACCGTTCGTGTGATCAGCGATATCCTCGAGTCGAACGGTAGTAGCTCCATGGCGAGCGTCTGTGGTGCCACACTGGCTTTGATGGCTTCGGGCGTTCCGATCACCAACCCTGTTGCTGGTATCTCCGTTGGATTGGTGAGGAATTCTGCAGAGGATTGGATTCTGTTGACAGACATCCTGGGTACCGAAGATCACTTCGGTGATATGGATTTCAAGATTGCTGGAACTCAAAACGGAATTACTGGTATCCAGTTGGATCTTAAAGTCACGGGCATCGGCGAGGATATCATCCGCGCTACGCTGAAGCAGTCCCGCGAGGCACGAATTGAGATTCTTCGCAAGATGCTGACGACGATCTCACGTCCTCGTAAAGAGATTTCGGCCACAGCACCACGTCTGCTTCGAACCAAGATCGCACCTGATAAGATCGGTGCACTAATCGGACCGGGTGGTAAGAATATCCGAAGTATCCAAGAGACCACCGGCGCGGTGATCGAGGTGGATGACGACGGCACTGTTTTAATCGCGAGCACCAACAAGGACGCAGCGGAAGAGGCACTTCGCTCCGTCGAAGCTTGCACGGCAACGGTTCAAATCGGCAAGAGGTATGAGGGAACGG
>JAAXIK010000257.1:3040-11402 GCA_012270385.1 Rubripirellula sp.
ACTTAGCCACATTATTGAACTCAGCAGCGGATACTTCTCAAGTATCGACTCCGTGGTCAACGTTGGTGACTCGATGAAAGTCCTCGTGATCGACGTGGATGAACATGATCGAGTGAAGTTGAGCCGACGACGTGCTCTGGAAGAGTTAGGTATCGAAGACGATATGGCTCCCGCAGAGGGTGAAGACGGTGGAGAACGAGAAGAACGCTCAGAGCGTTCGGACCGTGAAGAGGATCGCCCCAGACGTCGACGCGGTGGTTCCGGACGTGGTCGCGGCGGGAGCGGCGGTGGACGACGTGATCGTAACGGTGGCGGCAACCGCGATCGAGACTAGTCGCTAGTTTTCTCGCGGTTACAGCGTTGACCGAAATGTAATTTCAAGCACAAAAAAACTCGTCGATCACTCGGCGAGTTTTTTTATGAGGGAGTGAGCAAACGTACCCTTTTACTTTGCACCGCGATATCCATCTTCCCAGAAATCGAGGACGCGGACCTTATCGAGTACGGGTTTAAGCACTTCCACAAAATTCATGTGGTCGGGGTGAGGCAGATACTGTTCTCTTCCTTCCTCAGAATCGAAAGTCACCATGAAACAGTGGGTGAATTGATCGTCATGTTTTTCAGGACTATTGTTGGTTCCCCACTCAAATGACCTGATGGTGTCAATTTTATTTGGCAATGCCGCGAATGCGTTCTCTACGCGTTTTATGGCGTTTTGAGTAGCATCATCTTTGAATTTGAAAAAGACTGCATGTTTCAGTTCTCTTTTGATCTCGGCACTGTTTTTTTCTCCCCAATAGTCGATCACAAAGACATCTTCGAGGTGTGGACGCAGTGTGCTCGCGAACTCACCGGTGTGTGCGGGATGCGGCAGGTACAGGTCTCTTCCCGCTTCATTTTTAAAAGTCAGTAAGAAACAGTGGGTGAAACCGTCATGAAGCCCCTCGGGACTATTATTGACTCCCGCTTGGAAGTCGACGATGGCGTCGATTTTTTCAGGCAAAGCAGCAAAAGCATCCACTACCGTCTGAACGTCCTTTTCAGACGAGGTCTCTTTGAAGCGAAAAAAGACAGCGTGCCGTAGAACTCTGGAGGCTTCCGTGACTTGATCGTCCTTGCTTGTTGTGTGGTTCACGAGGGTCTGCTTACTGGGTGACTTGGGATGGGTTTCTTGAGCCGTGGCCGTTAGGGCAGTGAGGCTAATGATTAGATTTAGAGCTAGGGTGTTCTGATGAGTTTTCATTGGGTCTTGAGGAGAAGGGTTTGGTCAAGGGTTTTCTAGTCAGAGCGTTGCAAGTCGCGAAAACGCGACTTCGTAAGTTGAAGCTTACCATGAAGCAAGCAAGCGAAGGCATCGGGCTTGCCGACGTCCAAAATCCACGCGCGGGTCAGGGCAACACGAGCGATGGCTGCTGCGGTTCCTCCGTTTTATCCGAGTGATTTGAAACGAATTATCTTCCACGGTTAATTAGAATACGTAATTCCAACAGGTTTTCCACACGGCAAAGGTTCACCAAACGAATCGAACTGCACTTCGAATGCCGGTAATTAGCGGCGCATCCTAGAAATTGTCGCGCAGCGCTTCACGGAGTGTGCATCGACCGGTTACGGTACTAGGCTCGTATTCGCTGACCATTTTTTCCGAGAAGATCATTGATGACACCCGAAGATTCCTATCAGACACCGTTCGATACCGATGAATCCGACCAAAAAGGACAGGACGACCAACTGGGCTCGTCAGACCATTCCCTGCTGGATGCGGATCGGGACGAGATCGATGCTTCGCGCGCCGCGTGGGAGGATGCGGTCGACAACGTAGCGAGTGTTGAGGAGATCACGGCTGCCGAAGAAGACGAGCTGAGCGAATTGGCGATACCTTACGTTGGCAGATGGAATAAATTGGTTAGCACAACGAACTGGGAGAAGGGCCGTATCGTCAGTGAGTGGCGGCAAGCACTCATCGATTCAGGGGCCAAGTCTCAGCAGTATTCGGATGAAGCATGGGCGCAGCGTGTCGGAGGAGTCACGGCACCGCATATTGGTCGACTGCGACGGGTTCATGATCGGTTTGTTGGCAGTTACGAAACTTACGAGGGGCTCTACTGGAGTCATTTCTTAGCGGCATTGGATTGGGAAGATGCACCCCTTTGGTTGGAAGGTGCCTCGGGCGGGGATTGGAGTGTTTCCCAGATGCGTGATAAACGCTGGCAATCTCTGGGCGCCGTCGAGTCGGACCGACCACTTTCTGGAGAAGTTGTGGTGGTCGATACCGATGAGGATGTCGTTCTACCCGCTCAGGGAGGTGGACGAACCAAGGAGTATGGTGACGAATCAGGTTCCTCCTCGGGTCCTGTTTCCGAGCGTCCCGATTTCGGAGAAGAGGGCGAGGAAGAACTTACCGCGATTTCGGGTAGCACTTCCGCCGCTGCTGCATCTGCTTTTGAGGAACCCGTCATGGACGCGCAACCGTCGGTGCAACCCTTCTCGGGTTTGCCTGAGCTTCCGGATGATCTTTCTGATGCGATCGAAGCGTTAAAGCTCGCCATCCTTCGTCACAAAACGTCGGGCTGGGAGGAAGTCAGTGGCGAAACCGTAAGACGCTATCTTGATGCCATCAGCGTGATGATGGATTGACTCGGAGATATCCAGAGTTCTGACTTAGAATCGCCACTCGTGCTATCCAATCCCATCTTCAATGGTAGATTCGCGTTCGATGTACCATTTGCGCAGAACAATTTGCCTTCTTGTTCTGATCGCACCCGGGTTGTTGGCGGGGTGTGGTCGGGCAACTTCGCCAGCGAGCAATGCGGAAACCGAGGTTGCTGAAACTGAGCAATCGGTGAGAACCCAAGAGACTTCTAGTGTGATTCCAGTGCCTCAGGAGAGGCAGGTAGTGGTCGTTGTGGATGCTCCAGACGGGCCGATCATTCAAGTCGTTGAGGATGTCGAACCGGGTTCCACACTCGAATCCGTTCTCAGGAAAGCGACTGAACTGGAAATGGTAATCACTGGTGCGTCAGAAACTGCTTTCGTCCACCAGATCGCTGGGGTGGAAACTGGGTTTCGTGAGGGTTGGACCTATGAGGTGAACGGTGAATTCGCCAAGGTTGGTATCGGACAGTACGAATTGCAACCGCCAACTGTCGTGCGTTGGACCTACGGGACAATGAAAGAAAGCGAGTAGGTGACACCTGTCTGTCAATCGAGGTTTCATGCTGGAGGAGAATGGAGAAGAGCGGTGAGTGATTGAAGGGCGCTTTGAATGGTAGAAGGGTGCACTAGAGATTGGGTTCAGCAGTGATCAATACGGATGATCTTGCAGCGACTTGATAACTTGTCTTGTCGAAACTTGTCCCATGAAGGTCGATGTCATGAGGCGAATCCAGAGAAGTGTCAATGATTCGTTTCCACTCCCCCATTGTTGCGGGAAGATCAGGGATTTTGAACTCCAGAGGTTCCCAATAGGCATTGAAAATGAGGTGATACCATTTGGCAGGTGATTCGATGGTGAAGGCTACACTTCTCGATGATTCGCTCCAGTCGGGTTCCCCGAGTTTGACGCCATGCCATGAGATTCTTGCCGGTTCTAATATTTCCGATAGCGTCAGGAAACGATTTTTTCTTTTGGGCAACTCCCGGCGAAATTGAATCAGCTTCGTAAAGAAACGAAGCATCTCCGAGTTCTTTTGGGTGAATTCCCAGTCAAGCCAATTCACTTCATTGTCTTGGCAATAGGTATTGTTATTACCACCTTTTGTCCTGCATATTTCGTCACCCATCAGGATCATGGGTACACCGAAGGAAAGTAGATTGATGGTGGCTAAATTCTTGGCCTGCTGTGTGCGTAGTCGCTGGATTTTTTTGCAGTCCGTTGGGCCTTCGTGGCCGCAGTTCCAGCTGAGATTTTCGTTGTGTCCGTCTCGGTTTTGCTCACGGTTAGAGAGATTGTGCTTCGAATTGTAGGAGACAAGATCCCACAGAGTGAATCCATCATGAGAGGTGACGAAGTTGATGCTCTGTTCGGGTTCTCGATTTCGGTGTCCATAGATATCGGGGCTTGCAAGGAACCGTTGCGCGAGCGCATCTGCATATCCAGCGTCTCCTTTTACAAACGAACGAACGTCATCTCTGAATCGTCCGTTCCATTCTTTCCATCGATCTCCAAAGAAATGCCCCACTTGATAGAGGCCAGCGGCATCCCATGCTTCGGCAATCAGTTTCGTTCCGGCTAGGATCGGGTCTGTTTCGATATCCCAGAGGATCGGTGGATTGCTTTGAGGTTCACCATGGATGTCTCGGGACAGTATCGAAGCGAGGTCAAAGCGAAATCCATCGACATGCATCTCTTGAACCCAGAATCGAAGGCTGTCCAAGATGAGGCGTCGAACAATGGAGTGATTCGCATTGAGCGTGTTACCGCAGCCGCTATAGTTGGCATAGCGAAAGCCGCGGTTCGGAGCTTCCTGTTCGCTACTCGGTAAATAGTAGGCATCGTTTTGCAGGCCTTTGTAGCAGAAGGTCGGGCCCCCTTGACCGCCTTCAGCAGTATGGTTGTAAACAACATCTAAAATGACTTCGATGCCAGCGCGGTGGAGAGCTTTGACCATGTCACGAAATTCATCCAAGGCCGTCAAGGGGTTTTGATCGGAGGCATATTGAGCGTGGGGTGCAAAGAAGGAGATGGGACTGTAGCCCCAATAGTTGGTTAGACCGATGGGAGCGTCTTGTGGGTCAAATTGAAATACAGGTAACAGTTCAACCGCTGTGATTCCCAGTTCTTGGAGATAGGGGATCTTGTCGATCACGCCGAGGTAACTACCCCGCCGATCGGAGCTGATATTTGAGCTCTTGTCCTGAGTGAAGCCGCGAACATGCATTTCATAAATGATGGTTTCACTGAATGGCCTTCTCAGCGGTCGGTCGTCTTCCCACCGATATTCGCTCAGGTCACTTACAACACTTTTGAGTTTCGGTTGCGAGCTTTGTCTTGCCTGTTCATCGGTTTGTGTGGCTTGTCCGTGGTTTTGGTAAGTGACACGATGGTTTCTCCTGTAGCTGGTCGCGATGGAAACCGCTTTGCTGTAGGGATCCAAAAGAGTAGGCTCGAGTGAGTGCTCCGATGGATTGTCTTGCTCAATCTGTCGAGAGCAGGCCTCTGGGATCCGAAAAGCGTAGTGTTGCCCAGCTTTCAAGTCTTCAATCAAAACGTGCCAATAATGAAAGGTGCAGTTCTGATGCGGGTCCAGATCAATCACTCGGTTGGGAATGTCACTCTCCGCGTCGTCAAACAGGAGAAGTTGCATGCCGGTGGCGTGCTTGGAGTAGATCGAGAAGTTAACCCCCCCTTTTTGCATCGTCGAACCTAGCGGAAACGGCGTGCCCGGGGCTGGATTCGGCATGGTTCGTCTTCTCGTCTTGACTGTTTGGTTAGGGGACCAAGGATCTGGTCAAGCAATCGTAGCATGAAAATCGTTTGAAATATAAAATTCGTACTTGGACGGAAGTCAGTGGCTGTCATCGCACCACTGCTCTGGTCTTTATGGTGTCTGGTACTTGGCTCTGTATTTTTAATCCCTGTTGTCAATCTGTTTTTTTTGAAGAGTTCAGGCACTATACGATCGTTAAAGCTGAAAAATGGCAGGTTTTGAATGTACGTTAGCGCAACGGATGAGGCTGGCTATGGTCCCAAGTTAGGGCCTTTGGTGATCGCGGGGACGCTATGGTATCTCCCCGATGTTTCCATTGATTCTGGCCACGTAAGGGCGTCTTTCAACCAGCTCACAGAACCTCTTGAGTTGGATGGAATCACATTTCGGATCGCTGATTCCAAAAAGGTTTATCAATCGGGAAAAGGCTTGAAAACGCTTGAAGGTGTCGTGGGTGCCGGGATGAGGCACTGTGGGTTGGAGTCTAACGACTTCCTTGACTTTGTCCGTGTTGTTTGTCCGCGGGACTTTGAGGATATTTGGAGGACGCCTTGGCTTGAGTTAAATGACCCGTCCTGCGAGATCACAGAGTCTGAGCGGGATAAGGTCGACGTTTTTCGCCGTGATCCGTCCCCGGATTTCGCCAGAGAGAACCAACTGATATCTCATTGGTTCAAGCATGGTTTTGTTCTTCAAAAAATCCAAGCCCGCGCGATCACCGCGAAGAGATTCAACGATTATTGTGCAAAAGGCTTGAACAAGTCGGATCTCCTGTCGATGCTGACCATTGATCTCGTTGCAAGTCTTTCCAGTCATCTTCCCTTGAATGAAGAGGTTGCCGTCTACTGCGATCGACATGGAGGGCGGAGGTATTACGCAGGTGTTCTTCAGAATGGGTTTCCGGATCATCTAGTACGAGTGATAGATGAATACGCCGAAGAAAGCTGCTATGCGCTGACGGGCGATCCGGAGATGATGGTCCGTTTCTCGGTTAAAGGAGACAGCTTTGCGCCCGTTGCGTACTCTTCGCTGGTGGCAAAGTACCTTCGGGAGCGCTTCATGGAACGACTGAATCTATATTTTTCGTCGAAAGTGAGTTTTGCACTAGAACCGACAGCGGGCTATCCAGTAGACGCTAGGCGGTTCCTTGAATCGATCGGTGATACGCTTCAAAAAGAAGGTATCCAAGAAAAAGATTTTGTCAGGCTACGTTAGTTGTCTTGTGGAGGAGAAGATAGGTTTTACCAGTGCATCATTTCTTGCCTTGTTACGTGTTATAGGATTCAATATCCCAGCAGTGAATCGGGGTAGGTGAACAGAAGACTGAATGAACGTTCGTAGAAGTAAACGAATGGTTGTGCCACCGCTTCTGCGGGCCTGTAGGACATGTCTTGGTTGTGGACAGATTCAAGGTAGGGAAGTCGGTACGGGCGGAGGTGATTGAATGGAAGATACGATTTCGGAAGACTGGATTCGGCGATGTTATGATCCCGAACTTTCTCGGCAGTGCGGGGAGCGACTCAGTGAACTCTACGCTACTCACCTTCGTCGTCTACAGACAACGGAAAAGGATTTTCAGACTTGGGTGAGACCCGAAGAAAACATTGCCAGTTCTTCTAGCTACCTGCAAACGGATTTCCCCAAATTTCGCAATGACTCTGAGGACAGAGGGGCCTGTTTAGAAGGTTTGGTTGAGCGATTTTCTGAGCTTGTTTCGGTTTGCTTGGAGAGAAGTCAAGGTTTGCATCATCCACGATGCGCCGGCCATCAGGTACCTGCTGCTATGCCCTTGGCCGGTTGGTTCGATGCGATGACCTCGCTGACGAATCAGGTCCAAGGTGTGTATGAAATGGGGCCATGGTCAGTGGCTGTCGAACGCGCCATTCTCAACGCTGTAGGAGAAGTATTAGGTTTTCCCGTAGGGGAATTTGGGTCGCTGGTCACCTCAGGTGGATCCCTGGCAAACCTGACGGCACTCTTGGCCGCAAGACAAGTACAGTTTCCAGAGTGGTGGAAAAGTGGGTTTATGAGCACGGATCAAAATCCTGTGGTGGTCGTGAACCAAGATGCGCATTACTGTGTCGATCGAGCAGTCGGAGTGATGGGTCTGGGGACGGATCAATTGGTATCGGTACCGCTCGACGAGAAGAGGAGGATGGACGTCGACGCTCTCCGCAATATTTTGATGGATCTAAGAGAGCGTGATATACCCGTTCTTGCGGTCGTTGCCGTCGCCGGTACAACCGCATGCGGGGCTTTTGATCCTCTGCAGGAAATCGCTAAGGTTTGTGATTCGCTAGACGTTTGGTTGCATGTCGATGCGGCTCATGGCGGGGCCTTAAAATTCAGCAAGAGACACCAAGGTCAGCTTGACGGACTTGAGCTGGCGGACAGCGTGGTTGTGGATGCGCACAAGATGCTTTTCGTACCTGCGTTATGTGCGATGGTTTTCTTTAAGAAACCCGAGCATCAATTCGCTGCATTTGATCAGACGGCGCCGTATCTTTTTGATCCTTCCGAACCGTACTTGGCACAGTATGACAATGCGGTGGTGACAATGGAGTGCACTAAACGTGCGTCCGCGATGGGTCTGTGGGGTGTCTGGTCAGTTCTTGGGAAACCCTTCTTTGAGTCACTCATCGATCGAGTAATCTGTGTCGCCAAAGAATTCCATCGCGAGATCGAACAGGCGGAGGATTTACAATCAAGGGGAACGACGTCCTGCGACATAGTGCTATTTCGTTTGAGTGGCCGTCGCCCGTTTCCCGGCGACGGTGATGAGGTGAACGCATTCCAATTACGTTTGAGGCGAAAGATGCTGGAGGCCGGTGCTGGCTATCTCACTCAGACCAAGGTGGACGGGCAGATTTACCTACGCGCGACGATTATGAATCCGATTGTTGACATCGATGATCTCAAAGCGATTCTCCAAAGGG
>JAAXIK010000082.1:0-333 GCA_012270385.1 Rubripirellula sp.
AGCCGCGGTTTCGCGACAACGTGAGTTCCTTGCCGATGCTTCGGCCGTCCAGTTCACACGTGATCCGGGGGGAATCTCTGGAGCTCTTCAAAGAATTGGAGGCTACTCCAGTGGCTCGCGGTTGGAAAACTCGAATGTTTCGGAAGCCAGCCATCTGTTCTTCTCGCAGGCGATTTATCAGGGACTGGATGGGTTACTGGCAACACACCCGCCGCTGGACATGCGAATTCGGGCGATCGATCCAAATTGGGACGGTAAGTTCTCACCTGTCTCCAAAGCAACCGGCCAGGGGCACGCCCGCGTATCGACCGCGGAGAGTGTCCACTCAGGATT
>JAAXIK010000082.1:343-2248 GCA_012270385.1 Rubripirellula sp.
GTATGTGCCGGCTCCACGGTAGCGACGCCTGCACCACAGGACTCATCCCCTACAGCTCAAGCACCTTACTCCACTCAATCAGAACCTCTTGAATCCATTCACCAAGGCCTGGACACGGTAGGTGAACCCACCGCTGAGCATCAGGAGTATGCTGCAAAATTGATCACCAGTCTTCCTGCAAAGTTGCTCGATTCGATCCGAGAACCTTACGGCGCCAGAGCCGTTATCTTTTGCTTGATGATGGACAGCGACCCGACTCTCCGAGCATCGCAAATGAAGATGGTTAAGAACACCGCAGGCCATGCGTTACACGAGCTTGCGTCTCAATTGATGCCATCTGTCGATGCTTTGGCAATTCAGAAGCGACTGCCTGTAATCGATCTTTCGCTCGCATCTCTGAAATCTCTTTCAAAAAACCAGTACAAAGAGTTCATCCAATGCTTTAATCAACTAATCAAAGCAGATAACAAAATTGATCTTTTTGAGTGGATCATGATCCAAGTGATTTCCAAGCATCTCAAGCCGCACTTCGAATCCGTGAAACCACGATCGGAAAGAAATAAGAAGCTTGGCAAGATGCGAGAGCAATGCAAGACCTTATTATCAGCTATTTCCAGTGCAGGCAACGATGCTGGTGCGGCGGCGTTAGCTTATCAGGCAGGCTCCAAAAAGTTGAAGGATTTGAAGTTGGATGCTATGCCAAAAGAAAAAACAAATCTCAAGCAACTCGCTGACGCCTTGAATCGACTCGAAGCGGCCTCGGCATCCGATCGGCGACGCCTGATCCAAGCATGCGCGATGGCAGTTGAAGCGGATGAACATATCACTTGGCAGGAAGCAGAGTTACTTCGTGGTGTAGCGGACCTTCTCGACTGCCCGATACCGCCGATCTTGGCAACTTAGTTCTTGCTAGATTCGCGAACAATCAGTTCAGGCGCCAACAAGACTGACTCAAAAGGCTGACCCTCAACCAAGCCAACCATGGCGCGAGCGGCCAGTTCTCCCATTTCCCGAGCGGGTTGCCTGACTGTCGACAGAGGTGGGGTGGTGAAACTTGATTCCATTTGATCATCAAACCCGACGATCGCTACATCCTCCGGAACACGCTTACCCACCCTATAGAGCGCGAGCCTGGCTCCGAAAGCAGTAAGGTCGTTCGCTGCGAAAATAGCGGTGAAATGAATCGAGTCTTGCAGAAGTTGATCAACCGCCCTGACCCCTGATTCCGCTGAGAAATCACCCTCGACGAGAAGCTCGCGATCAACCTTGAGGCCAGCCTCATTCATCGCATTGCGATAGCCGACAGATCGCGCAATGGCATCCTCATGGTCAGCCAGACCACCAATCATGGCAATGCGATCATGACCCTGTTCAATCAGATGTTTGGTTGCCTGATACGCTCCCAGCTCATTATCTACAGCCAGTGAATGCAGATCACCGTTTTCACATTTCCGTGCAACCAGCAGCACAGGAAGATCATTCACCATTTCTGCGATCTGAGAACTTGATATGGTCCCACCAATCACAATCAGCCCGTCGACACGGCGACCGACCAAGGCGCCAACGGCCTGCTTCTGTTCTGCCTTTTCCCAACGTCCATCGGTAAAGATGGGCGAGTAGCCGGTACCCGAGAGTTCTGCGACCAAGCCTTGGGAAATGGAGTCATAAAATGGCCTCCCGATCATTTGTGTAAGAACGCCGATGGTACTCGATCGCCCTGAAGCCAGACTCTGAGCCAAGACATTCGGTTGAAACCCCAACCGTTTAGTTGCGTCAAGAACTGCTTTTTTCTTGTCCGGGTGGACCGCAACGGTGCCCTTAAGCACCCGTGAAACGGTACTCTTTCAAACTCCGGCGACGCGAGCCATATCTTGAATCGTGACAGACTTCATACCAGGAAGAATA
>JAAXIK010000461.1 GCA_012270385.1 Rubripirellula sp.
TTGTTGGCTGAGGGATAACGTCCAAGACGATGAATTGCTCTTCGCATCAAAGACATGTTCCATTGCGGAGGATTCGACATGGTCAGGGAAATCATCCCACTCTTTGATGGAGGTCGATCCGGCTCGCAAGTTGTTGAGTGTTCCCTGATCCAGATGGATTACGGTCTCGCCGAAGCCTTGGAGTGGGTCCAGGGAATGATTGAGCGTTAGGGACAGAAGGACCGGTATGATTTTTGGCCAAAAACATGTAACGGATCGACGCCGTGGATCACGCTGCATTTAATCTTCTCCGGTATGCTGATCGATTACTTCCCCGGGCAGAAAAGCCAAGGTGTGAAGTGATATGTTTCGCAAACTTACTTATCTTCATGAAACTGGAGCATCCATTGTATCCGAATCAGTCTGCCACTGAATGATTTGGGGCAAATCGTGTATGATGCATGGCAATAAGTTTCTCGGCTGCCCTATTCATTGATACCTATGAAACCAAAAGTTTTTCTTACACGTGAGTTGCCACCCGAATGCATGCGATTGCTAACGGAATCCACGGAACTCTCCTATAACCACGAAGATCGGGTCCTCACGAAGCAGGAGATTATCTCGGGCGTCCAAAACATGGACGGTTTGATTTGCTTATTAACGGATACGATTGATGATGAAATCCTTGCTGCGGGATCAAAGTTACAGGTGGTTTCTAATTTCGCGGTGGGTTTCAATAATATCGACGTTAACGCCGCGACTCGACGACAGATTCCCGTGACGAATACCCCCGGGGTTTTGACCAACAGCACAGCCGATATGGCTTGGGCTCTGATGATGGATGCAGCTCGGCGGGTGACCGAAGGCGACCGCCTCGTCCGCTCGGGGCAATGGTCGGGTTGGGGACCTTTGCAGTTACTCGGGCCTGATGTTTCAGGATCTACTCTGGGCTTAATAGGGCTCGGACGCATTGGTAAGGCAGTGGCGAAACGCGCGAGAGGATTTGAAATGCAAGTCCGCTACTGGAACCGAACGAGATTGAGTGAGAGCGAAGAAGCGGAACTTGGGGTGCAATACTTTCCAATGGAGCAAGTGCTGGCGGAAAGTGATTTTATCTCCCTGCATGTTGCACTGAATGATGAGACGCATCATTTGAACAGCTCACGAGAGCTTTCACAGTTGAAATCGACCGCTTGCCTCATCAATACCGCGCGTGGTCCCGTCATCCATGAAGCAGCATTAGTCAAGGCTTTGAAGAACGGCATCATCGGATCGGCCGGATTGGATGTGTACGAAGAGGAGCCGGCTGTGGATAAGGAGCTTTTGAGACTTGATAATGTTGTGCTCGCGCCACATCTAGGAAGCGCTACGATTGGCACAAGGACCAAGATGGGGAATATGGCGATTGAAAATTGTTTAGCTGCCTGTTCCGGAAATAAACCACCTAACCTGATCAATCCAGGTGCCTATGTTTGATATTTTTTCTGCAGGTCTAGCGCTGCTCCCAATTTTGGTGACGGCTATCTTTTTGGTGGTCTTGCGATGGCCCGCTGCGCGTGCGATGCCACTCGCGTATTTGGCAGCAGTGTTGGTTTCTTTGCTCTACTGGCAAGTGGATACTTGGCAGGTGGTCGCTGCCTCGTTGAATGGTTTGACGGTGACCGTTTCGCTCTTGTTCATCATTTTTGGGGCCATCCTATTACTCAATACGATGGTGGAAAGCGGTGGGCTTGCAGTCATTCGCGAGGGATTTACCGGTATCACACCGGACCGACGGGTTCAGGCGATTATTGTTGCCTGGCTTTTCGGTTCCTTTATCGAAGGTTCTGCAGGTTTTGGAACACCTGCGGCAGTCTGCGTTCCTTTGTTAGTGGGATTGGGCTTCCCTGCGAAAGCTGCTGTTGCGTGCGGCATGATGATTCAATGCACTCCCGTTTCTTTTGGCGCCGTTGGCACACCGATTTTGGTTGGGGTGAAAGGCGGGCTCGATGGGGTTGATTCTGTAGTCAGTTACAGTGCTGGCTTAGGGTTGGAGGATTGGAGAGATCTACTGCCGATGATTGGGCATCGAGTCGCTATCCTCCACGCGGTGATAGGCACATTGGTTCCCTTGTTGATGGTCGCCATACTGACACGTTTTTTTGGAGAGCGGAGAAGCTGGAGTGAGGGTTTGAGCCTTTGGAGATTTTCCATTTTTGCTTCGCTTGCGATGACGGTTCCTTATAAAATAATCTCGCACACAAGTCTGTTGGGGCCTGAGGTTCCTTA
>JAAXIK010000277.1 GCA_012270385.1 Rubripirellula sp.
GCAATCCCCTTTTTCGCTCATGGGTGTGCGTCCAAAATCCCCTCCCCACACGACCAGAGTCTCATCCAATAACCCTCGCTGCTTCAGGTCAGCGAGAAGAGCTGCAATCGGTTGATCGACGGCACCGCAGTATTTGGTGTGATTGGATTCAATCCCTGAGTGCGCATCCCATCCGCTTCCCGTGCCGCTGTACAACTGAATGAAACGCACACCCCGTTCGACCATTCGACGTGCCAACAAACAAATCTTTCCAAACTCAGCGGTGCCTTTCTGATTGACCCCATAAAGATCATGAGTCTTCGCTGTTTCTTGTGTGAGATCAACTGCTTCGGGAGCGGCTGACTGCATTCGAGAAGCAAGCGAGTAGGATTCAATGCTCGCATCGAGGTCGGATACATAGGGTAATCGAGAGGCATGCTGTTGATTGATCTTCCGGATCAAATCTAATTTTTGCATTTGGCGTTCCTGATCCACTCCCTTGGGAAGCTCTAGATTGGCAATGGCTTCCCCGGAGGCGGTGTCCCCGACGGTCGTTCCCTGATAGCTCGCCGGTAGAAACCCCTGTCCCCAACTTCTGACACCGTTGGTACCTGCGCTGCGTTTATCCTTCATCACCACGAAAGCAGGAAGATCCTCATTTTCCGTTCCAAGGCCGTAAGAAACCCACGCACCCAAGGAGGGCCTACCCCCTAAAGTGCTTCCGGTGTTCATAAGATTACAACCACCTGAGTGATTGATTCCCTCACCAAAGCAAGAACGGATCACGGCTAATTCATCAGCATGCTTTGCAACATTCGGAAACCAATCACTGATCTCCAGCCCGCTCTCCCCGTGCCGAGACCACTTGCGTTTTGTCGGCAACAGCGGAGCATTTTTCTCTCCCATTGCGGTTAAGGGTTCTCGAAAAGTATTAGGTAAGGGCTGACCTGCCAATTGATTCAATAAAGGCTTGCGGTCAAAAGTGTCGAGCTGGCTTGGCCCACCCTCCATGAAGAGAAAAATCACACTCTTGGCTGTTGCCGGATGATGACCGTCAGGAGCGGCTACAAATCGCTTCGCATTTACCGAAGAGGCAAGCATTCCAGAAAGAGCGATCGCACCAAATCCTCCTCCCGCTCTCGCCAAAAACTCACGTCGATCAGTCGGCCGGTCATGATGAGGTACCCCCACAGCTTGGCACAGACTGGATACTTTATTGCTCATCCCGTTCACTCAATCGATAAAGAGGAATGCATTGCTATTGATCAAAATATGACACACGTCAACTTGCCCCTGCTTCCCTGATGCCACCAAAGGTTTGAGCAACTCTAACGTTTGGGATGTGGCGGGGACTCCAGCAATAATTCGGTGTGCAAGCTCGACAAAAGCTACACCGTACTGTTCGCTTTTTTCGGGGATTGATTTCACCTCAAGATCACTGCGAACCCTGTCTGCAAATCGATTCGCGACTCCTATGACTCTGGAGCTGTTCATCATCATCAAGGATTGTGGAGCGGTGGTCGTTACATCGCGTTTAGCAGTCCCCACTAGCCCCGGAGGCGTATCCAATGCCGTAAGCATTCCATCAACAGAATTGCGCATTCGTCGCAAATAGAGTGTGCGACGAGGTCCTGTCCCTGTGATGGAAGGTCCTCCGAACTCGTAATTCAAACTACCCATCGCCACTAAAAGGGTATCTCGATACTGCTCCGAATCAACGCGTCGAACTGTATGGTGCCATAACAATCGATTCTCCGGATCAATTTCCGACGCTTGATCTGCCAAGGAGTTAACTGATGACTGTTGATAGGTCTCACTGAGCACAATCTCACGCTGAACAGCCTGAATATCCCAATTGGATTCAATGAGTCGTTTTGCCAAGTAATCCAATAAGCGGGGGTGGGATGGTGGCGCTCCGAGTTCACCAAAATCATTCGGACTATCCACCAAGCCCGTCCCAAAATGGTATTGCCAAAGTCGGTTGACGAAGACACGAGCAGTGATGGGGTTATCGTCGGCAACTAACCACTCCGCCAATGCCATCCGGCGACCAGACGTACCTTGGCTCTCACGGGGTGGCTGACACTCGAGCGTTTCGCCACCAAACAATTCAGGAGCGCCTGGTATGTACTCACGCCCCGACTTCCTTCCGGGTAGGCGAGTCGCTCGGATCGCACCATCCGCATCACGAACTGACATGAGATCAGCAGGACCGTAGGGGTTTGAACGCAGTTTGCTAAGCTCACTTAAGATTTCTTGGCGGCGGTTGTATCTTTCCTCGCCCAGCGTGCCTTTGGAGCGAGTACCGGAAATTCCCTCCTCGAAGAACTGACGGCTCAGGAGATAAGCCATTTGATTCTCGTAAGAGGTTCTTTCCTTGGGATTCTTCCGATACATCGCCTGCAACTCATTGGTAAATTTACCGATGACCTTTATTCCCAAATCATCGATATCGTCACCCTCAACTTCTTTGAGTTCGGCTAGCAGCTGATCCACTCGGGATTGCTCCGTTTCACTAAGATCATTCTCTCGCTTCCAATCATTGAAATAGACGGGTTCAAAGACACTGCGTAAGCGGAAGTAATCACTTCTTGGGATTGGATCAAACTTGTGATCATGGCATTTTGCGCACGCCAGTCCCGTCGCTAGAAACACATCCGCGGTGACATCCGTCAATTCGTCAATAATGTTTTGCCACTGACCCTCGGCATCACGTTGGTTGTATTCGTAAATACCCAAACGGAGAAAACCGACGGCAGCTAGAGCCGCCTCGTCATTCGGGTGATATTCATCACCGGCTATCTGCCACTTTACAAATTGATCATAAGGCATGGCGTGGTTGAAAGCGTCCACCACAAACTGCCGATAATGCCAAGCCTGAGGTCGAAAAGCATCTGCCCGCCAGCCGTCTGAATCCGCATACCGCACCAAGTCCAGCCAAAGTCTCGCCATGCGTTCGCCATAAGCTGGACTCGCGAACAAATCGCTGACCAATCGCCGGTAAGCACCCGGACGATTATCGTCCTCGAAGCGTTCAATCATTTCCAGCGAGGGCGGCAGGCCCAGCAAATCGTAAGAGAGGCGGCGAATCAAACGAGCTCGATCCGTTGCGGGTGAGCGTTGCAGCCCTACATCGGCCAACTTCCTATCGACGTAATGATCGATCACCTGATTCGAATTCGAAGCTGCTCGAGCAGCCTCAGGCAGAGATGGATCAAGTGGTTGAGCTGCCCACCAGCGTTGGATTCGATCTGCGAGACGCTGTTCTTCTTTGACTAACCTTCCATGATGCTCAGGCCAGTTAGCTCCTAGCTTCACCCAAGCTTCCAGCACCGATATTTGTTCAGCATTCAGCCTCCCATCTGGAGGCATTTCCAGCCCTTCATACCGCACCGCGGTGATCATCAAGCTCTCTTCAGGCTTACCCGGGCTCAAAGCGGGACCACTATCACCACCCTGAATCATGGATTGCTTTCCATCTAGACGCAGCCCACCCTCGGATCGATCACCCGAATGGCATTCGAAACAATGCTGAGCAAGGAGCGGCCTCACCTGGTTTTCAAAAAACTTGGTTGCCTGATCAGAAGAATCGCCCCAAGCTTGACTGACGCTAACCAAAGCGAGGACCAAAGCAATACCGGTGGCGCGGTACCCCTTTGCACTATCCCTTTCTCCAAAGCTGAAACGATTTTTTCTTGGCAAGTTCATACTCTGCGGTTCACCAATCAGGGAAAATTTTTTGGCGGTACTCACGAACTACTTAGAATAAAACACATCGACTCAAGAATCAAAGCAAATGCGATCAGCTAGTTAAATTGAGCAAACCACCATAGTGAATCGGAAGGGTTATTCATTTATCGGAGCAGTGGTGTTTAGAGCAAAAAGTTTTACAAGTGGGTGAACCGTTTCTTTCCAACCGGATAAACCATTTCTTTTGGTCTATCAAACCTGCGTCATCGACTTAGGTATCGGCTCCCAACTGTTCAACACAGCTGCTGGCTTGCTCCTTTTTCTCCACCTGACGTTTGGTAATCAGAAACTGCAAGGCGTCGTACACCGCATGTGCAACAATGGGAACCAAAAGGTTCTCAGTCCAGATGAGAAGACAGCCGAAGTAAAAACCCATCAAACCCGCGAGAACAATATAGATCTTGGTAATCGGGTGGAAGAAGCCGAAAACAAGTGAGGAAATGATGACCGCAGCCCAAGTCGCATCATAGGGTAAGCCAAAATCGTTCAGCCCATCACGCAACCAACCCATTAACCAACCGCGGAACAACAGCTCCTCGCCGACTCCGGCACATAGACTGATCACCAACAATTCAGGAACTCGCAAACGAACCAGTGCACCGATCATCTGATCATCGCTAAGTTTTTCCAATTCTTGGATCGGGCCCCATGGAATTCTCCGAATGAGCTCTATCGAGATTAACATGGGTAAAGCGGCTAGAGTGCCCTGCCATAATCCCGTGTAGATAGGTTTCAAATCCTCCACATTCCACTCGGGCATCATCTCTCGGGCAGAAGGCCCCAAAGCCCAACCGAGCGTGATGGCCGCAACAGCTAGTGCGGTTTCGAAGAGAACCGCGGTGGCAAACACTTCGTCCGGTGTTTGCTCGGGTTGTTCGCTGTGGGGCTCGGACATTCGCTACTGAAATCGCTTGAGTATGGGTTGGTTGTGCTTGAGAGTTTACCGCCTCGGCCATCTAATGACCATTGAAGGCATCATTCTGATCAGTAGCGATTTCGGAAAATGGGTTTGACGTATACCCTTTTGCTTGCTGAACTCTGCACACGGCCAGTGAGAGTGCGTAGCGAACCCGTTACCATCGAGCTGCAAAACTTCAAATCCTCGCAAGGTTGAAATCCCTTGAAGTCCCAATGTCTCATCAGCTTCGGCAGTAACCTCGGCAGGAGGGACTGCCTCATCTCAGATGCTGCGAAAATCATTGCGGATTCACCGTACGTCGATCAGCTGCTCACAAGTCGGCTGTTCGAAACTCCTCCGATAGGCGGGCCTTCCGGGCAGGAGCCATTTCTCAACGCAGTTGGAGCCTTTGAAACCAGCGCCTCAGATCGAGAAATCCTTAAGATGCTGCAGCAGACCGAACAGAAGCTGGGACGTCAAAGGAAAATACGCTGGGATGCCCGCTCCATCGATTTGGACGTTGTGCTCCACGGTGAACTGGTGGGTGGGGGCACTGGGTTGATTGTGCCCCATCCTCGATACACAGCGAGACAATTTGTTCTCCAGCCCGCATGTGACGTCGCGGCGCATTATCGAGACCCAAGATTCGGCTGGACAATACAACAACTTGCTGAGCACTTGGAAGCTGCTGCACCGTCGATCGCTTTGGTGGGTGGTAGCGAATCCTTGCGAATCGAGTTGTGCGATCAATTGAACGAGGTCTTCGGAATCACGACCTTCCCAACGGTTCATTCTCTTCCAGAATCCATTGTGTCGACCAGCCAGTTGGATCCCCAGCAATCCCTGCCCCACGCTACAACAGCGACAAATCGCCGCACCCCAGCAGATCCTCAACCACCACCCTTCGCCGCGACACCCCGGCAAGTCGGAGACAAACGCGCGAATAATTCGCAAGCAGGGGCTGAGAGAAGCCGAAGTAACCCTACAGGCGAAGCGTGGGTGTCAGGGTTTGTGCCCCACCTCGAGAACTCCCTTGGAGAACAAAAACACTCGCTAGAGCCAGTGCAGTCGGGCCAACTGGTACCTCGTCTGATCGGTCGGATTCAATCCAGTTCGGAAAATTCTCCCTGGCCGGCGCCGCATCAAATGTGGCCTTCCGGGTGGAATTGGCCAGAGTACCGATTGGAAATCGATGACAAGAAGTGGGCGGTCTGCGAATTATTCTCAGCGATTGATTCGATGCGATGTCCAGTCAAACCGATCACCGAGGACGGTCATTGGTGGGAATAGCATGATTATTACGCGGCGCGAGTGCGACACAATGTCGCTGAATTTCGTGCTGCCATTGCCAGTTGCCACCCTCGACCATCATACTGTCAGTTATATGTCGCATCGAAGCGACCTAAATCCACTAGCTATCAATTTATATGAATAGGCCTCGTACCCGAGAGCCTCTTGATCATGATGCAACGCTTTCTGTTTCCACGCTGGACCAACCCCCTCGTAGGACTCTTGCTCGTCGCCGGTGCGGCAGGTGCGGTTTTCGCGGGTGCGATGGGCGGTCTTATTACGGATCCTCAGACCCTCAACGTAGGATATCAACCCGAACAGCCCGTGCCCTTTAGCCACGCGATTCACGCTGGGCAATTGAAGCTCGACTGTCGATATTGCCACAACACCGTGTTCGATGCGGCTCACGCCGCAGTGCCTCCAACGGCAACTTGCATTAACTGTCATAGCCCGGCCGAAGATGGAATCACGGCTCTTGCAGCGGTTCACGCGGAGAGTCCCAAGCTCCAACCCATCCATGAGAGCTGGAAGGAAGGTCGAAGCGTAGGTTGGAAGCGTGTCCATAACCTACCCGAATTTGTCTATTTCAATCACGCCGCTCACGTCAATTCTGGGGTGAGTTGCAAGAGCTGCCACGGGCGTATCGACCAAATGGAAGTTGTTTATCAAGCCGAGGAGCTATCAATGGCTTGGTGTATCGATTGCCACCGCAATCCAGAGCCCCATCTGCGACCTGTTGATAAGGTCACCAAATTAGATTGGGAGCCGCAGGATGCAGACGGCAATGAGCTAACCGCTGAACAGAAAGTTACCTATGGCGCTAAGTTGAAGGAGGAGAAACACATCAATCCTCAAGTTCATTGTGCTGTGTGCCATCGATAGCCTGAGACACAGATTCGGAAAGTAAGCCGGCTCCTTCGGCTTTGGAATTCTTGATCTTTCTTAGACACCCAAGATGCGACCCACGTTTCCTTAGAGACTTTGTCGCACCCGAGACATTCAATTCATCATCCACGACGACCTTTCATCCATCCTTTCGATATGACCTCTAACGACTCGGTATCCTCGACACCCGCGAAGTCTGTTAAGCCATCGTACTGGCGCAGCCTTTCTGAATTGCGGGGCAGCGAAGATTTTGACCAGTATCTAGATCGTGAGTTCCCAGTCGCAGCCTCCGAATTCCCCGAGGGTGTCTCACGTCGTCGATGGATGCAGCTCATGGGCGCATCGCTTGCTTTTGCCGGCGTGGCGGGTTGCCGATACCCAGAGGAAACCATTGAGCCTTTCGTCATCCGACCCGAGGGTAGAACACCAGGCGAGAGTTACTCGAGAGCGACTAACTTTGAGCTCGCAGGCCGTGTATACAACCTACTCATCTCATGCGTCGATGGGCGTCCGCTAAAGATCGAGCCCAACACCGAGCATCCGAGTGACGTGGGTACAGATGCTTTTGCTCAAGCTTCGATACTCGGCTTGTACGATCCGGATCGAGCTCGCGACGATGAGGGCTTTTTGCTGCGAAATGTGAAGGAAGAGAATCGCAGCTATGTCAGCGACTGGTCTGAATTCAACAGTTACTTCGGAGAAGTTCTTGAGAAAGCTGGCGATGGTAGCGGCCTCGCCTTGGTTTTCGAATCCACTCGATCCCCGTCGCTAGCCCGGATGCTCCAAGCAGTGAGCTCTCGGTTCCCCAAGGCGACTCTGTGCCGGTATGACAGCGTCACCGGTGACTCGATGCGTCAAGCCACGAAACAAGCATTGGGCACTCCTGCGAGGCAATCTCTCGATCTTGCCAACGCGGAAGTCGTCATCAGTTTGCAGGCTGACATCCTAGGTAATGACAGCGGTATGCTGCAAAATGCGTCGGGTTTCGGCAAGCGACGAGATCCCCTCGCGAAAGATGGAATGAACCGACTCTATGTAGTCGAGGGTGGATTCTCCAGCACCGGTGCATCTGCTGACTCACGGTTGGCACTTCCCCCGAGCCAGATTCCAGCCTTCCTTGCTGAACTGGGACGAAAAGTTGCAGCGATTCAAGGACAGCATGAGCATCATCACTCGGACAGCGAGAAAGCCTACGACGAACTGTCAGCTGGCCAACGTTTGGAACGGTTCATCGACGTTGTTGCACACGATGTAGCTGCCAATCCATCCAAAACTCTCGTGGTAGTCGGAGACCAACTCGGAGCAGAGACGATCGAAGCCGGTATTCGCATGAACCAAAGCTTAGGCTCTTTGGGTTCGCTGCAAAAATTCTACCCGCTACCCGATGCAGAGTTGGAAAACACCGTTTCACTTGGTGAGCTCACGACAAAAATGAGCGGTGGCGAGATCGAGACCATCGTGATCTTGGATGGTAATCCAGTCGTGACCGCTCCGGGAAGCGTGGACTTTGCGGCCGCTCTTAGCAAAGTATCAAACACCATTTACGCCGGACTCTACAACGACGAGACAGGATCTTTATGCCGCTGGTCAGTTCCTGTTACTCATCCCTTGGAGGCTTGGGGCGACAGCATCAATGATGATGGTTTTTATGGAATATGCCAGCCTCAGATCCTGCCGCTCCTCGGGGGCAAGGATCCGGTAGAATTCCTCGCGATGATGGCTGGCGAAGCGGTTACCGACTCTCAGTCCATCTTGCGAAGAACTGCGGACTCGATGGTCGAAGAATCACTTAGCGACCGGCAATGGCGACAACTACTGCACGATGGCTACTCCACCGCACTCGCCTTCGCCGCTGTTTCCAATGCTCCTGAAGGTGAATTCACCCCCGTCTCCGAAAACCCAAGTGCTACGTCTGAGGTCGACAAAGACAACACGGAAATTATCTTTGCCCCAGCAGATGGCCTCTATGATGGGCGATTTGCGAATAACGGTGGGCTGCAAGAGATCCCCCAGGCTATTACAAAACTCGCCTGGGACAATGCGGCTGTCATGAGTCCAGCTACAGCGAAAGCTCTTGAAATTGAACACGGCCAGTTCGTTGTCCTTACGGTAAACGAAAACAAAGTGGCACTGCCAGTGTACGAGATGCCGGGTTGTGCGGCGGGAGTGATCACCACGACTTTGGGCTATGGTCGCACGCGAGCAGGCATGGTTGGAGGTCACGATATCGAAGGTGTTGAAATCATTGGCACCGACCTATCACCCATACGAACCGAACAAACTCTGGCAATCGCCTACGGGGTGAAAGCACGACGACGACTCGACCGATATGAGCTATCAACCACTCAGGATCACTGGGCGATCGACGAAGGCGGGCGAGAAGAGACGGAAACAAGAAGTTTCAGCTTGGTTCGCGAGGGCACATCAGCACTTCTAGAAAAGAATGAACATTTTGTTGAAGCAAAAGGTCCTCATGTGCCAAAAGTGGGCCCCAACGGTTCACTGTGGCAGGAACCAATTGATGAGATAGAAGAAGAGAACGAAGGAAAGGAAAAACCACTTCCTCAGTGGGGCATGTCGATCGACCTCTCCAAGTGCACCGGTTGCAGCGCTTGCGTGGTCGCATGTCAAAGCGAGAACAACGTGCCAATCGTAGGTCGCGAACAGGTCCTCAACAGTCGCGAAATGCATTGGCTCCGTGTTGACAGATACTTCCAAGGTGATGAAGAAAACGCCGAAATTGTTCAGCAGCCCGTTGCCTGCATGCACTGTGAAACGGCTCCTTGCGAACAGGTGTGCCCCGTGGCGGCAACGGTTCACACCGATGAGGGCATCAATGCGATGGCCTACAACCGCTGCATCGGTACCCGCTACTGTGCGAACAACTGTCCGTTCAAAGTTCGACGATTCAATTACTTCAACTACAACGAAGATATCGGTACCGGGTACGGCTGGAATGCTTTCCCTGGGAATATTGAAAGCGCCAATCGCAAGCTTCAAGCATTGGTCATGAATCCAGAAGTTACCGTCCGAGGTCGCGGGGTGATGGAGAAATGCACCTACTGCGTTCAGCGTGTTGAGTCGGCGAAGATCACCGCTCGAAAAGAGGGTGGCCGTGAAATCCAAGACGGAGACGTCGTCACGGCTTGCCAATCCGCGTGCCCGACGAAAGCGATTGAATTCGGCAACATTGCGGATAGCACATCCGCCGTCGCAAAGACTCGAGAGCTACCACATAGTTATGGGATGCTATCCCAACTAAATGTGAAGCCTCGAACTGAGTACTTGGCTCGCATCCGAAACACTCCTGCTCAGCTAATGACCAGGAAGCAGATCGAGGATCTTGAGACGCTCAAGAGTCATGGTTCACATGGACATGATGAGCATGGACACAGCGACCACGACCATGATGATCACGAAGGCCAACCGCATTCGGAAGCCCACACGGATCATGGATCCGAAGAGAAACAAACTGAGAGTCCCAAACCTGAAGCTGAGGCAACCGCCTCAGAGTGAAGTTAACTGCGTTTGCAGTTAGCGATACCGTAATCCGCCATTTTATCACACGATCCCTGAATCCTTATGTCACTTGCCATTCCCAACGGTCTGGACAACTCCGTCGAACAAGCTGGGCAACGCGCGCCGTTAGTCTTGGGAGATACGACCTATCACGACATCACCGAGTCGGTTTGTCAGGTAGCAGAAAGAAAACCGAGCACCGGATGGGTGATTGGCTTTCTAGTGTCCTTTGCACTCCTTCAGTGGCTCACTGTCTGCATCTTGTATCTGATTTACACTGGAGTTGGCGTCTGGGGTAACCGGGCACCTATCTTCTGGGGTTGGCCGATTGTGAACTTTGTGTTCTGGGTCGGTATCGGGCACGCGGGAACGTTGATTAGTGCGATTCTTTTTCTATTCCGGCAGGAATGGAGAACCAGCAGCAACCGTGCTGCGGAAGCAAGGACGATTTTCGCAGTCGCTGGTGCGGGAACCTTCCCGGGTATCCACGTGGGTCGCGCTTGGCTTGCTTATTGGCTGGCACCTTACCCCAGCCTAAACCTCTGGATGTGGCCTCAGTTCCGTAGCCCACTGCTATGGGATGTTTTCGCGGTCAGTACCTACGGAACCGTCTCTCTACTGTTCTGGTACATGGGAATGGTTCCGGACTTGGCCACTTTCCGAGATCGTTCCAAAAATAAGTTCAGACGAATGGCCTATGGGATCCTTTCATTGGGTTGGTCAGGATCGTCAAGACATTGGATGCGTTACGAAAAAGCATACGCCTTATTGGCGGCCTTCGCGGCACCACTCGTGCTTTCCGTGCATACAATCGTTTCTTTCGACTTCGCAGTGTCCCAGGTTCCTGGTTGGCATACCACGATCTTCCCACCGTATTTCGTGGCTGGTGCGATCTTTAGTGGATTTGCGATGGTGCTGACGCTGATGATCCCGGCAAGAAAAATGCTTGGGGTTGAGAAACTCCTCACCATCAGGCACTTGGACAACATGTGCAAAATCAGTCTGGCAACCGGTTCGTGCGGGGG
>JAAXIK010000339.1 GCA_012270385.1 Rubripirellula sp.
ATTCTCAATGAAGGCTGGAGATCTGGCGCTCGAGAGCGGAAGTGCACCCGGAGGCGCATGCGGACGAGTTCTTGAACTGGGTTTAAAGGTCATCGGTATCGACCCTGCGGAAATGGACTCCAGCATCGCTGACCATTCCAACTTCGAACATATTCGCGCGAGAGCCGGAGACCTTCCTCGCAAACAATTCCAAGGTGCGATGTGGTTGCTAGTGGATTCCAATGTGGTTCCGGAAAAGACGCTCACCACGATCAAGAATATTGTTTTGCACCGAAGCTGCACGCTCGAAGGATTATTGGTCACTTTGAAAATAGGTAATTATCAAGCGTCCGAAAAAATCTCGGAATGGCAACGTGAGATTGAATCCTGGTCACCAAGTCGTGTTCGCATTCGCCAACTGGCAAGAAATAAAGGTGAAGAGTGGTGTCCGATCTCGTGCCCGTAACAAGGCCCGCGAGAAACTAAAAATCGAAAGTGAGACCCTCTAAAACCTGCCCACCGGACATACCAATGATGGATGTGCCATCGAGTTAAAAGCGTAGAGCCCGTTGACTGAGTCGACGAATTGGGGAAGAGCTTTTGATAGCTTTTAACCGTGTAAAGCTTCCCTTGGATTGGCGGAATCTGCATGGTTTGCACAAGCAAAGAGTCGCGGTTTGCGGTTTAAGGCAGAGCAACGCTTAGGCGGAGAGTCCCCTGATTCTCTGTTAAAAGTACCAGAGAGAGCAGGGAAGGGCAGACTGAGCGCATTTCTTGGTGTTTCATTGGAACCAAACCGAAGCGTTGGAATCTACGATGCCGGGGAACCTGCGATGCCGGGAATTTAGGATGCCGGCAACTCACATCCGAATCCATCTGGCGTCCCACCCCCAGATCCTTCTAGTCTGCCTTCGCAGAAACGCAAATACCGCGAAACTCCCCCAATGTTTGGATTTGCCATGGAAGGCTCAGGTCGAACGTTCACTCCGATTACAGCCACAATTCTTCTCGTTGCATCTACTTTGATGACTTCGCTCAGCAATCTGACCTTTGCTGAAGAAGCTGAATGGATTTGGGATCACGGGAGCAATATCGCCACACCGGTTCCGACAGGTCAGACGTGTTTTTTCCGAAAATCTATCAATCTCAAAGTACGCTCGATTGGCCGCGTGGAGATCGCAGCGGACGATGAATTCCAACTTTTCGTCAATGGAAAGAAGATTGGATCGGGTAAATCGTCCAGAGAACTGCAGCAATTTGACATATCTGAGCAACTCGAAGTCGGTAGGAATGTCGTTGCAGTCAAGGTACTGAACACGCATGGGTCCACCGCAGCTCTTGCTGCTCGAGTTTCCGTCAAACCTGAGAAGCAACCGAAGTGGTTTACCTTTAGCTCGGACGCTTCTTGGAAGGTAAGCAGTCAAGAAAGCCCAATGTGGGAATCGGTTGTATTCAATGATCGCTTGTGGGGTACTGCAGCTTCCTTCGGAGAACTAGGTGACACGGTTCCGTGGGATCGTGCCGAAGACGTGGTAGCGGAAATTCAAACCGAACAGCAGGAGCGATTTCAAATTCAAAAAGGATTTGGAGTCCAGAGGGTTTTGAGTGACGAGAATTTAGGGTCAATCATAGCGATGACTTTCAATGAATTTGGTCATTTGATTGCCGCGCGTGAGAATGGTCCGCTTCTCCTGATTTCTGACAAAGATGAAGATGGTATCCCTGAGCACGTAACCGTGTATTGTGACCAAGTCACCAATTGCCACGGCATTCTGGCACTGAATGGGGATATTTTTGTAACTGGTGATGGACCGGAAGGATCGGCGTTATATCACTTGAGCGATGCGGATCGAAATGGAGAGCTCGAAGGGGTCAAAGCAATCGTCAAGTTTGATCACAAGAGCGGCGAACATGGTCCACATGGACTCAGACTTGGTCCGGACGGGATGATCTATATTGCTGTCGGAAATCACGCAAAAGCGATCGGCGAAACAGGTGACGGAGAAACACTTCGCGTGAGCTACGAGGGTGATCTCCTTCCCCGCTATGAGGACCCCAACGGCCATGCAATGGGCGTGAAGGCTCCTGGCGGGACCATCATTCGAACCGATACCAACGGAAGCATGGTGGAAATCGTTGCCGGCGGCCTTCGCAATGCCTATGACCTTGTTTTTCATCCCGAAGGTTCTCTGTTTGTCCATGATTCGGATATGGAATCGGATCTACAGACCTCGTGGTACCGGCCCACCGCACTCTTCGATGTGCCGGAGGGTGGAGAACTGGGTTGGCGGACAGGATGGGCGAAGTGGCCTGAATACTATATGGATCGTCTGCCAAATCTTCTTGATACGGGTCGAGGTAGCCCCACGGGTGCGACCTGCTATGAGCACCATATGTTCCCCGCTCGCTACCACCAGTCACTCTTTTTGGCGGACTGGTCGGAAGGACGAATCCTCAACGTTCGCCTGAAGCCGCGCGGGGCAGGCTATGTGGCGGAGAGCGAAGTATTCCTGAAGGGTCAACCGCTCAACGTGTCCGACATCGAAGTTGGCCCAGACGGAGCCATCTATTTTTGCACCGGTGGCCGTGGTACCTCCGGAAGCATTTATCGGGTCAGCTACAAAGGTGAAGTCCCAGATCGAATTCGCCAGCTCGGCACAGGTATCTCTGCTGCCATCCGACAACCACAGATCGAATCCGCCTGGGCTCGCCAGTCGGTAGCCGCGGTAAGGCAGGAACTCGCAGGGCGATGGGGCCAGTTGGTCGCCGGGGTGGCCTTGAGCAATGACAACCCACCGCACTACAGAACACGAGCCATTGACCTGATGCAGTTATTCGGTCCTGTTCCAAATGAAAAACTACTCTTGGAGTTGAGCACGGCTCCAAACGAGCAGGTTCGCTCGAAAGCTGCTTGGATGATGGGCCTGCATCCGGGATCACAGAGCCAAGAAAAACTACTCGAGTTACTTGGGGACGACAATGCTCGCGTGCAAAGATCCGCCTGCGAAGCAATGCTGCGGAGCGGGCAGATCCCCGAGGAGGCGACAGAAGTGCTTCCCCTATTGAAATCGACAGACCGGAATCTTGCTTTTGTGGCAACTCGGCTTCTTGAGAGGATTCCAGCCGAAAATTGGCAAGATGAAGTACTGGCCAAAAAAGAACCAAGAGTTGCCATCTTGGGAATGCTGGCACTGATCAATGCAGATCCAAGTCAAGAAACCTGCATGCGAGTGCTCGATAATGCAAGTCAATGGATGAAAGGCTTCATGTCTGACTCGGACTTCCTCGACACACTGCGCTTATGCCAATTAGCTCTGCACCGTGGCAAAATTGAACCCGAGGCCGCCGTAGCATTGAGAGATCAAATCGCAGAGGAATTTCCAGCAGGTGACCATCGAATGAACCACGAGCTCATTCGTCTGGCAGCCTACTTGAAAGCTGACTCTTTATCCGATCGAGCTCTGGCATACCTTTATAGCGATCACGATGAGATGGATCGCACGCTGGTTGCGATGTACCTTCAGTTCTTCTCACATCGCTGGAATGCAGAACAAAGATTTCGGTTATTGAAGTATTACGAAAACGTGAGTAGTTCGACGACCTCTGCATCATTAGCCATGTACTTGCAGAATGTCACCAAAGACTTCGCCAAATCACTCAGTGAAGACGATGTACTGGCGATTCTGGAACAGGGAGCTTCTTGGCGAAATGCAGCACTGGCAGCCTTGGATCGCATTTCGGTACCGATAGATTCAGAAACCGTTTCCACACTGCTTGAGCTGGACCAAGATTTGGTCGAGGACCCCAATCACGGTGAAATCGAGCGCCGACTTAGAATCGGAATCGTTGCGATGCTCGCAACTTCTGAAGACGACAAATCATTTGAATACTTGAGGAACCTATGGCGGACAGAGCCTGAACGTAGACCCATCATCGCCATGGGGCTCGCTCAGCAGCCAGACGGCGACAATTGGGATTACTTGGTACGCAGTTTTAATGTGCTCACCGACCAAGCTGCTGACGAGGTGGTGCAAGCCCTACGGACCGTCGCAATTGCAACCGATGACCCAATGGCACTCCGTCAGTTGATTCTTCTCGGAGTCAAAGCGGAGCAAAAGAACCGTGACATTGAAGCAGTGGAAGCTCTCCTGGAACATTGGACGGGAATGGAACGACCCGAAACCGCCGCCAAGACCATGCTGCCCTGGCAGAAGTGGTACGCAAAAACCTATCCGGATCGACCGTTGGCCGAGCTACCTAATGAAGAGGAATCCCGCTGGGACTTTGATCAACTCGTGAACTACATCAGTAGCGAAGAAGGCAATCAAGGTAACCATGAAAGAGGTCGGAGCGTCTTTGCAAAGGCTAAATGCGTGCAGTGCCACCGTGTTGGCGAAGAGGGTCAAGCAGTGGGGCCGGAATTGACCGGGATCGCAAAACGATTCTCCAAACGAGAAATCCTAGAATCGATTCTCTACCCCTCGCATATCATTAGCGATCAGTACGCCAGCAAGAAAGTTCTGACGCTTGATGGCGAGTCCTACACCGGAATGCTCAGTGATTCGACTGACCAAACTCTTCAACTACGAGATTCCAATAACCAATTGCTCGTTATCGAAGAAGCGAACGTCGATCAAATACTCCCAAGCAGCAGTAGCATCATGCCTGCAGGACTTCTGGACGAATCGAGTTTGCAGGAAATCAGTGATCTGATGTCCTACCTCGGAGTGGTTCCAAGTGTTGAAATCGCTACCAAACCCTAAAAAGTGACTCAGTCGAGGCCAAGGCCTCGCTGTGCCCCTCGATTAATCTGTCTGAACCGACAGTCTTTTGAATTCTGTTCTGGGGCTGGCTTCTGGCGTTCTTCGTGCCGAATCGACACATTATCTCTGCGAATTTATCGCGATCGTAGCAATTCCCCGCTGCGGAAAGACCACGAGCTCAAGAGAATTTCTGGACTCACTTCCCAAAAGCGGCTCGGGCAGGCAGAATATTGCGGGTCTCCGAATCATGGTCAGGCGATCACCATGCCTGCTCCATGAATTCATCTTCGTTACGCCTTTCTGTTGGAATTGATCGTGGAACGCCGTCTGCTTAGGTTTATTGTCGCCTCGACCGCGTTCTTTATGTTCTACATTTGTTTGAGAACGATGCTCCTTCCTCCCTAACTTCATCACGAAAATCAGGGTGCCGGGGATGTGGTAGCGGAACAGTCAACCGACTCAGCAGCTTTGATCACCTCCGATTCAGGTGAAAGTGCATTACCAAGCGAGGTAACTGAAAAACCGGATTCAGCCAATGGGCAAGACGAAGAGACACCTGAAACGGTGATCTCAGCACGCCCGGAAAAATCCTCTTGGATCACCCTCGGTTCGCTCATTCCCGAGGAACGGTACCACCTCATGGTGACACTGAACACCGAGGGAGCCGGGATCGAACGCATTGAAATGACCGAACGAAATGAAGAAGGTCAATTCCGTTACCGAAGAGTGGATGTCAGACACGGTTACCTAGGTTACTTGGCAGCTGAACCTGCTCTGCGCGCAGACGGAGTCATGGTCAATGTTGTTGGTAGGGGAACACCCGCTCAAATAGCGGGTGTACAAGTGGGCGATATCATCATCAACGTTGCGGGGCAGGATATTGCAACGAGAGAGCAACTCGCAGAAGCATTATTGGTCACCAAGCCCGGTGATGAAACTGAAATCACCCTACTGCGTGGTGATGACTTGACGGAAATGCAACTTGTCGCAGTGCTCACGGAACACCCGTTGGATCTCGTACGGCTTGCAAAAGATGGAGGGACCGATCAGGTACCGGGAAATTTATCCCGCTCCTCCTGCTTGATGACACTCAGTCAAGTGAATCGAAAGAGTATTGAGCCTGACCAGCGCAATATCACCGGGTTAGTGAACCCGATGGAATTGAACTGGACGGTTGAGTCGGACCTCAGTTCAACCTCGAGCTCCAGCCTCTCCACCGTGGAGCTCTCCCTTGAGCTTTCATCGAGGGAGATGGCTGCCATTGATGGTGAAGCGTTGCGTCTGAGGCGTAGCTACTCACTGAAGCCCGAATCATACGATCTTGGATTAATGATCCAAATTGACAACCTCGCAGAGCAGGCTCAAGACCTCGCTTATCGACTCGAGGGAGCAAACGGCATCACGCTTGAGGGATGGTGGTACAGCAATAAGATCAGCCCTAACTGGAGCGATGGCGCAGCGGCACGAGATATCGTTTGCAAGACGGAGAGCAGCGGGCACCGTCTTATTAGTGGATACAAACTTTTGAAGACTGCAAAGAAGGAAAAAGCGGATCCAAACGAAACCATCTTTGCGGGCGACAGTAGCGACGGAGAACGAAAGCTCCGTTACATCGGGGTGGACGCACAATATTTTGATGTCGCCTATCTCCCCGCCGACGGAAGTGACTACTTCACTTCACTGCGTAAGGCATCTGCGGGAATTGCGGCAGATGCTGAAAGCATCCCTCGGCATCAAGAGCGAGCGGTCAACTCCACCTTCTTTATTGATAGTGTGGTTGCAGAAGTACCGCCGGGAAAATCATTGCGACAGGAACTCAGGCTATTTGCTGGGCCTAAAAGACCCGAACTCCTGGAGCCCTATGGACTGGAAGATTGCATCTACTACGGATGGTTCACTTCTTTCGCGAAAGTGCTTTCAGGACTCCTTCACATTCTTTACAGCGTTGGCAATTACGCTCTGGCAATCATTCTCCTCACCGTCATTGTGCGTGCAGGAATGTTCCCTTTAAGCCGTAAAGCAGCGGTCAACGCACAAAAGATGCAAGAACTCGCTCCTGAAATGAAAAAAATCAATGAGCGTTACAAAGATGACATGGAGGGCAAACTACGTGCACAGCGCGAGTTACAACAGAGAGTGGGATTCAATCCTTTGGCTGGATGTCTCGCAATGTTTATCCAGCTTCAGATGTTCAGGTGGCGCTACCGTGCACTATCGGTGGACATTGAACTCAGGCAATCTGCGGTATCCGGCTCAACGGACTGGGCTTCAAACCTAGCGGCTCCAGATATGTTCTTGTTCTGGGGTGATTGGCTTTGGGATTATCTTTCAGGTCGGGGTACGGGATGGCTAGGCCCTTACTTCAATCTACTACCTGTCCTTGTCGTGATCCTCTTCTTGACTCAGCAAAAACTGTTCATGCCGCCAGCCACGGATGAACAGACCGCCATGACTCAGAAAATGATGAACATCATGACCTTCATGATGGGCCTATTCTTTTTCCGTGTACCCGCGGGACTGTGCATCTACTTCATCACCAGTAGTCTTTGGGGAATTTGCGAAAGGATTCTTGTTAAGAAGACACTACCCGAAGCAAAGCATTTTGATCAGCTCGCTCTACAGGGAACGGGGGGCAACCCCCAGAAGTCACAAACGTTGGTCGATCGAATTAAGAGTCAGGTGGCAAAGCCCGACATGCCTGTTGAGCGGCCTAACCAAAGAAAGCGTCCGCCAAAAAGAAAGTAATCTGCTCAAGCAGAAGCATCTGAAAGCAGCGTCTCAGGTGAGCAACCTGAGAACAAGTGCATGCGAGCGTACTTTCAGACGGAAGTCCGTGCTGGTCCAAAGTCAGTGCTAGATGTAGAACATTGACTCTTCGCCATTGCGATGCCTTTGAGCGAGATCGCTCAATTGAATGCCAGCCAGGACATTTCGAGACGCTTGAGACATCTCGTCCCATATCTCTTGTAGCATCAACTCTGCCGCCGTGGATTTTCCCGTACCGGGATTTCCAGATTCTTGGTAGCCGACTACCTCTGCAATTTCAAGTAAGCTCAATTCACTTGGGCGAATCAGTAATCGGTATCCACCCTGACTGCCTCTCACACTTTGAACCCATCCTGCGGTGCGGAGTGACCGAAAAATCTGAACGAGAAAAGGTCCGGGTACTCCATGGCGGTCGGAGATCTCTCGTAGTGAGACAGGGGTATCCCCTGATGGATGAGATGCGAGCTCAAGCATTGCTAAGCAAGCATAGTGGACTCTTGCTGAGATCATGACAGCACCCTTTCTGCGTCCCCAACAGACCCTAATTGTGAAGCCCACATTCTGTCTTCTTAAAGCCACTCCAGCGTCCAGCTCGCTCGTCCTCGCCCGGCAAAACAGCTCGAGTGCACGGACGACATCCAACGCTAGGGTAACCCTGATCATGCAATGGGTTGTAAGGGATTTTTTCGGAAGTGATCAAAGACCAAACTTCTTTCTTTGTCCAATTTGCGAGGGGACTCACTTTGACCAATTGAAACTTGCGATCCCATCCAATAATGGGAGCTTTAGCGCGGTCATCACTTTGATCACGACGAATCGCGCTAGCCCACGCATGCTGCCCCCGAGCTGCTTCATGGAGGAGACTGAGTTTACGATCAAAACAGCAACGATTTGGGTCGGTTGCATAAACCGGGCCACCATTGACACGTTCGTATTCCTCAACACTTAACTCAGGTCGCTTCAGTTCGACATCTATTCCGTAACGATCCTTGACTCGCTCTCGAAGCTGCAAGGTTTCTTCAAATTGATAGCCTGTATCGAGATTGAAAATCGGAGTTTCCGGGGCGAACTCAGAAAGCATATGAATGATTGTCATTCCCTCAGGACCAAAAGCAGTTGCCATGGTGAATTTCGGAGCAAACCTTTCCACTGCCCATCGCAGAATCTCTTGGGGTGTGGACTGCTCAAGTCGCTCACTATCAGCTTGAAGCTCTTGCAGCAGATCATCGGTGGGTAAAAGCGGTGGCTCAGCAGCTAACGCCCCCCTCGGCTCGCCATTATCGATGGAGAAGACCTGCAATGGTGTTTTCCCTTCCTGGCTCGACGGCGATGTGCCATCGGTTTGCATTTTCTTCATTTTTGGTCGAGAAACCGTCACGGCGCTGGGTACTTTCGGCATGTCAACAAGACAAAATACTATAAACATGATCCATATAGTCAAGTATAGAATCGGAAACCTCAGAGTGAATCTGAATCCGATTTCGAATTTGGTCTACAGATCACGTAAATTGCACCCAAAAAACCCCACAAACCCCCTGAAAGAGCCATCCAGGGGCCGAGCAAGGCCAACTCAAGCTGACCAGGCAGTTCCACCGATATTCAGCATGAGGGCACCCGCCTGGCCAGGACCAACGGCAGCCAGCACCATTTGCTGGACTCACTGTTTTTACGCGGTGGACAAATTTGCTTGGGCAATGGGCCACCGCTGCGCGGTAAACTCGTAGTCGACTAGGCGAAAGGCTTCACGGCAGAGGAGCAACAGAATGACAGATTTTTACCCCGAGCAGATCAAAGCGTGCTTACGAATTCTGATGATCGCCACGCTAGTGCTCCAAGCCGATTTACCATTCTCAAAGCAGATTGCAAATGCGGATACGGTGGAACTCTCGGGTGGAGGACATCTGGTCGGTAAGGTGGAGCGGAAAGAAGACTTTGTGGTGGTCAAGGTGAATGACGCGATTCAAATCGCGATCCCGGCCAGTCGAGTGAGAAGGATAGTGGAGTCAGAGTCACTCGAAGCCTATCGAGAATTGGCTTCCACCCTCGGAGAGGATGCCGAGAAACACTATCAGATGGCACTATGGTGTGTCCGTTCAAAGCAGGTGCCCGGAGAGATCCAAAAATACAAGACATACCATTTAGAACGGGCAATCGAGCTTGACCCTGACCACACTAAAGCTCGCGCGGCTCTAGGATTCACGCAGGAAAATGGTCGCTGGATCAAAACGGATCAATTGATGACTGAGCGTGGAATGATCCCTGGGACGGTGGGCTGGGAACTACCTGAAGCTGCCGCAATTTCCGATTACGCAGACTCACAAAATGTGGATGCTAGAAAATGGAATCGTGAGGTGAAACGTTTGGTTGCTGTAGTGCTGCGAGGATCATCAAAGGCGCCAGAGGCCTTAGCGAGTCTTAAAGCAATCAATGACCCACTCGCGGCGGGAGCGATTGCACAGGAGCTTCTCGAATCACGTAACACTTCGAACCAAAGTCGACAGCTCAGAATGGTCTGGATCGCGCTACTAGGCCGCTTCAGAAATCTGGTTGCCGTGGAGGCACTAGTAAGAGCTGGCCTGGAAGAGCCTGATACGGTGATCAGGGAGGCAGCGCTCGATCAGCTAGTGGAGTACGGGTCCGATTCAGCGGTCGCAACTTACTTACAATACTTATCACACAATGACAACAAGTTGGTCAATCGCGCCGCGCGGGCACTCACGTGGTTCCCAGACCCGGAGCGGTCCATTAGCTACATCAAATCGCTCGTCACCACACATCAATACGAATCGGCACCCGGGCCAGAAATGCAAGTAGGCTTCGGTGAAAATGGTGGTGGGCTGAATATGGGTGGCAAGAAGAAGGTTCGTATAGAACGGAGAACGAATGCTGCTGTTCTCACGTTGGTCAAGCAAGTGATACCCGAGGTGGATTACGGATACGATGAGCAGGCGTGGCTGCGGTATATTGCTAAGCAGCGCAGCGAATTCAGCGGAGACCTGCGACGCGACCCGTGAAGAAAAGGAAGGAAACCGTTAGGGTGAGACGGAACCGTTTCTTGAACATTCCTGCCTTTGCATCCCTGAGCTTCAAAGCCAATCCCTCCTCAAAGTCAATCGATCATCAAGGTTCTCGGGTCTGAGAAATTGCGTCCCGCACCAAAGCTTCGTCAACATCACCAATGAGCTCCACTTTTCCAATCTCCTTGGGAAGAATAAAGCGAAGCTTACCGTGCGCAACCTTCTTATCCTTCATCATGACCGGGAGCATTTCATCGGCTTCAGCCTCGGGTAAAGTCACGGGAAGCTTACACTGAAGCAGCAACTGAGTCTGTTGCTCGAGAAGGTCCTTGCTCACCAAACCCATCTCCATCGCCAACCTCGCGGCCATCTGCATTCCAATGGAGACTGCTTCACCGTGTAGCAACTTGCCATATCCGCAAGTTGCTTCAATAGCATGAGCAAAGGTGTGGCCGTAATTCAGAATAGCTCGCCGTCCACTGGTTTCCAATTCATCCTCACCTACTACCCTCGCCTTACTCTCACAACTCTTTTCGATGGCATAGCGAACGGCAGAATCTTCGCGATCAACAAGTCGAGAAGCGTTCTTCTCTAGCCAATGGAAAAAATCCGCATCATCAATCACCCCGTATTTGACAATTTCGGCTAGACCACTCAAGTAACTGCGTTCGGGTAACGTAGAGAGTACGTCCGTATCGATCCAGACAAGGGAAGGCTGCCAGAACGCGCCAACCATGTTTTTAGCGTCGGGTAAATTAATACCCGTTTTACCGCCCACACTACTATCCACCATCGCTAGAAGCG
>JAAXIK010000197.1:0-2842 GCA_012270385.1 Rubripirellula sp.
TGTCGGAAGTGGTCGCCCTGCGGGAACCTAGGAGTCCGCTTTTTTGCCTGGATGATGCACTTTCTCCTCAGCGGTCCACGACACTTCATGCCGCTGAGACTTCATGCCGCTGAGACTTCATGTCGATTAGGAAAACGCTGCGAACGTCGGCTACTCTCACTTCGTAATTCGACGGATAGTGACACAACAAGCGATTACGCGCTCTCTCTACTATCACATCACTCTACGCGAGATCACGATCTTCAAACAGCAACATGGCAAGCATCCAAATGGCTACCGTGAAGCACAGTAGATAATTGAAGGATGCAGCGAGGTAAATGAGCGGGATCGGGTTGCCCGAATCCACTGCGGTTTGAACGTTGAAGATATTGAGGTTGGGGACGACCACAGCAATCAGGTTACCCACAAAACCAACCAGCTCGTTATTACCTTTACTCGCGGCAACCAGAGGTGAGGTAAGGTTTCCGATCACGTAGACCACAAAGCAAGTGATGAAATTCGCCAGCAGTGGTAAACGTGTCGCCAAAGCAACAGCAACTGCCCCGATCGCCATGGTTTCCATGAAGTAGAGACCGAGAACGGGAACGGTAGTCATCACCTCATCAAGACTCTCCTGCCATGTGGTCGCTCCCCGCGTATTTTCTCTGGCATCATAGATAGGCTTGTAACTAACCACCACCAGCAAGACCGCGGAGATGATGACGAACAGAATGAGGACCGAAAGCATGATGCCGGTGTACTTTCCAAGAATGAATGAACGACGACTCACTGGTTTGCTCAAAACGGTTAAAGCTGTTCGGCCTTCGATTTCGTCACTCACGCTCGTCCCCGCACTCCAAACGGCCAACAACATGCCGAACACCATAATGAGTGTCACGCCACTGTCTTTGAGTAAGCGGATGTCATCACCAAGCGTGTTAAACGGGTAAATCCCGAATAGCAGAACGCCAAAAATCCCCAAGGCCAGAAGAAGAAGATAAAGCGGCTGTGCCATTTCATTTTTGGCAGTCGAAAGAGCCAAAGCCCAGACCCTTGGAGCTGCTTGACGAAACGCCATTAAAGAAGTGATCAGCAGAAAAAAGATCACTGCGATCCCGACAATCGTTCCCGCCTCCGGCACAGCTGGAACGTATCGAAACGTGAATACAACGGTGGCATCATCGACCTCTTGGTTTTGGATGTGCAAACGGGTTGGGTCACCGGGGATGGGCGGAGAGGATCGATCGGCATAACGAAAAGTGAGTTCCTCGTTCGCGTTCACGCGAGTTGGCGATTTGGAAAAAGCCAAAGGCGAGGCGGCGTCCGCAAGTGAGATCGTCTTGTCACTGCTGATCGTCACGCTCTCGGAACTACGCAGGTTGTACGAGATATTAACGGGCTGGAAAGGAATGCTGCCGTCGCCCTCATCGATTGGCGTGGCCTTTACAATCTGTGTGATCGATTCGACGCCGTCATCAAAAAAGTTGACCTCGGTGATGGACCTGAAAAAATCCATGGGTCGAGCAACAAGCGGGGTTGCGAGCAATCCAATCAACGCGAAAACTCCGGCAACTCCCAGCAAGTACGGTACGACACCCTCCTTGAGCAGGTCCACCCATTCGGATCGAGTCCGCCACCAAACACCGTAAACCAACCCGAAGCCAAGCATCACACCGATGCAACCTAGAGGTAGATAGAGCGACTCCTGGTAAATTTCAGCGCGTGGTACAAAAAGGGACCACAGTAAACCAGCAATCACGCCACCGACGACCAACGAAACAGAAACACCTCGCTTTGGTGAGTCGGCAAGTCGACCGAGAGCTGGAATGAAGGACAGAGCTGCTAGGACCCCGAAGACGGCTGCACATACCAACGCCCCAAGCACCAAACCGACTGCAATCACCCAAAGTGGCGTCAGCCAAGTCGGTAGCCATTTCGCCGCCTGGCCAATCACCAGAGCTGAGTCCATTAGCCCATCCATCTCAAGGAATGCGGTCGCAGGTCCCGTCAGATCGTTTGCGAATGCAGGTTGATTCAAATCCAAGGAGCTGAGGCTGGAAATAAATGAAATCATGTGTGGCCGCCTGGCGGTATTACTCTTGAGGGGATTCTAACGAACCGTCAGTTCGTCAAATCACGTGCTGAAGGAGATTTTCAAGGGGACGCAGTCGACTCGGGTTCCATAACCCAACCTGCCGAAAGGACACTACTTCCCTGCTATGTACTCCGTCTACGCATCGACTCCCAAAATGGTTTGGCATCATTGATACCGAGCCAAAAGGGTACGGATTGCGTCAGGGATGGGTGTTTTCTCGAGTCGAACCTCAATTCCCGAACCTCCGCTACTCTCGGAGCAACCCGACTGACCCGTATCACTAGCCTGATAACCCCGGATTAAACGGCAGCAAACCGCGGTGATTTCACCGGTGGCAACCCTCAGATCGCCACGCTTGAAGGTGAACTTGTAACGGACACTTGTTGATCCCACGTGGACTACCTCCACGGAGATTTCCAAAAGATCCTCAAATCGAGCCGCCGCAGAGTATTCACATTGGGCAGCAATACGAGGCCACGTGACCGCTAGATCCTCCTGATTCGCCTCCGCGTCATGGTTGCCATCTTCCTGAATCGCAGCTTTGGGCATCACAGAAAGCCCCAAATCTCTGAGCATTTCATGCTCGGCTGCCTCCATCATGGGGAAGAAAGCAGAAAAGTGGACAATGCCCGCCGCATCGGTATCCCGAAATTCAACTCTACGGCTTGTTAAAAAGGGCATCTGTCTTCCTGTTCTCGCGGTGCAAAGCTGCTAGTCATCCAAAATCGGCGTCTCGTGCCTGTATCCGCCCAGGCGTTTCAGGATCAG
>JAAXIK010000197.1:2852-11292 GCA_012270385.1 Rubripirellula sp.
CTGGAAGCCCTCACCAGTATACTTGACAGGCACAAAAAAGGCCGCCGCCGTGATTGGCGTCGGCCCTTCTCTCTAAGTCTTCTTTATCAGCAATACACTTGCTCTACGGTGAATTTCCTATTCACCAACGTATGGCAACAAGGCCATGAAGCGTGCTCGCTTGATCGCCGCGGTGACAGCATGCTGACTTGCCGCGGTACAACCGCTCTTTCTACGGCCGACGATTCGGCCCTGGCGATTAATCATTTTCTTGAGCAATTCCACGTCCTTGTAATCGACAAACATGGGACGTGGACGCTGACCATCCACGAAAATCGGATCTTTTTTTCTGGTTCGTGATCGGACTCGTGAACGCTTTCGAGCACGGCTTCGTGTGCTCATGGGACGTGGTGGCATGAGAAGTTCTCTGGGTTGGCGACTGGTCTTTTTCGGCCGTTTTCCACATGAAAACGGCTCGCCCGCGAAGTTTTTGCACGAGAAACACCCGAAAGGGGTCCGTGGTTGACTCATTGCAAATCACTGCAATAACCCGGCACGGCTTGATCGTCTGGACGGACTCGTCCAGAACAAACGATCGGGGGAAACACAAATCGACTAGCTAACGGTCGCCGGTGCGTCACACCCAAGTGGATCATCCTGCAAAGGAACCCCGTTGAAGGGGGACTTCGGTTACAACAGAGTATGGCCCTGAATAAAGTTGCCCGCAAGGGCGTAATGTGAGGTTATTTGACCTTTCGCAATCGAAAAACCTCTGCCATATTTCCCAAAATCCTTCGACCGAGGGGCTTTTAACCATAGCCTCTCCGGAGAGGTGGCTGAAAAAGGTGCGGAGTGGACTCGATTTTTCAAAGAGGCCAACCCACTTCAAGGTCGCCGCTCCTGATTCCTGAAGAAATGCTGTCGGATGTCTCAGACTTACTGTGACCCGCGACATTTGTAGCCCCATGATCCGAGAATCTGCCAGTTTCAGTTTGAAATGAACGGCGATGAGGTCAAGGTTGTGGAGCAGTGAACGTGTTGATAATTGAGTGAACGAATTGAATAGGGACCACTGAGTTTGTCTCAGGCCGGGTTGCCAAACGTCGGGAAAAGACAAGGAGATCGAACTGTCTTCGGTCCTCCCTCGGCCCAAATGGATGACAAGCACTGTTGAGGTGAAAAAGAAAGATGAACCTGGAAAAACTACGTAACATTGGTATCAGCGCCCACATTGACTCGGGTAAGACCACTCTCAGTGAACGCATTCTGTTCTACACCGGAAGAATCCATAAGATCGAAGAGGTCCGCGGAGATGGTGATGGAGCCACGATGGACCACATGGAGCTGGAGCGTGAACGTGGTATCACCATCACCAGCGCTGCAACGAGCGTGAATTATCAGGGATACGATATCAACCTGATCGACACCCCAGGCCACGTGGACTTCACCGTTGAGGTGGAAAGAAGCCTCCGAGTTCTGGACGGGGCAGTTCTTGTTCTTTGCAGCGTCGGCGGAGTGCAAAGTCAGTCCATCACCGTTGACCGGCAGATGAAGCGTTACCAGATTCCTCGAATTGCGTTCATCAATAAGATGGACCGAGCGGGTGCTAATCCTTACCGCGTGGTGGAACAGCTCAAGGACAAATTGGGTGCGGAAGCGTTCATGATGCAAATCCCGATCGGTGCGGAAGAGCACTTCCAAGGCGTGGTGGACTTGATCGAGATGGTCGCTCTGACTCACGAGGGTGCCGAGGGCGAAGAAGTGATCTCTGGTCCAATTCCTGACGACCTGAAAGAAGAAGCTGAAGCAAAACGCTTGGAGATGCTCGAAGCTCTCTCCATGTACAACGACGAAATGATGGAGCTGCTTCTGAGCGAAGAAGAAATCTCCACCGACTTGATCTACAAGGTCGCGCGAGATGCGGTTCTCGGTGGTGCGACTCCTGTCTACATGGGCACTGCATTCAAGAACAAAGGCGTTCAGCCGATGCTTGACGCTGTGCTTCGATACCTTCCGAGTCCCCTTGATCGAGACATCAGTGGACGTGATCCCGCAGATGAAACCAAAAAGATTGAACTCAAACCCGATGGCGAAGCACCATTCGTGGGGATGGCATGCAAGAGCGTTGATGATCCATTTGGTCAGCTAACCTTCATGCGGATCTACCAAGGTCAAATTGCCAAGGGCGAAACCTACGTCAACCAACGTACTGGTCGCAAAGAGCGATTCAGTCGTATTGTTCGAATGCACAGCGACAAGCGGGAAGAGATTGATGTTGCCAAAGCGGGTGACATTATCGCGGTCATGGGCATCGACTCTGCCAGTGGTGATACCTATTCGATTGAGCGTGACTTCTGCACTCTGGAATCGATGTACGTGCCCGAGCCCGTTATCAAAATCGCCATCAGCCCTAAGTCTCGCAGCGACGGAGATAAACTCGGTAAAGCGTTACAGCGTTTCCGAAAGGAAGATCCAACCTTCCGAGTCTTCACCGATGAAGAAACCAATGAAATTCTGATCAGCGGTATGGGTGAACTTCACCTGGACGTGTATATCGAACGAATCAAGCGGGAATACGGCGTAGAGCTCGAAGTGGGTGCACCAAAAGTGAGCTACCGCGAAAGCCCAACCAAAGAAGTTTCGTTTGATTACAAACATAAGAAGCAGTCGGGTGGTTCCGGTCAATTCGCACACATCAAAGGTCGGTTAACTCCGATCGCAACCGACAGCGAAGATAGCTTCGAATTCGAAGAGCATATCGTGGGTGGTCGAATTCCAAAGCAGTACATCCCAGCGATTGAAAAAGGGTTACGTGATAGCCTCGAAAAAGGTCCGGTTGCGGAATACCCTGTCGTGGGAACACTCATTCACTTGGATGACGGCAGCTTCCACGAGGTGGACTCCTCCGAGAAAGCCTTCTACACCGCAGCACAAGGTTGCTTCCGAGAGTATTTCAAGCAAGCCACACCTAAGCTGCTTGAGCCGATCATGAATGTGGAAATTGAGTGCCCGGAAGATTTCCAAGGTACAGTGGTAGGCGATGTGATTCGTCGACGTGGAATCATGACCAGCAGTGATGTACTTGAAGGCACCAGCGTGATCAAGGCTGAAGTCCCTCTCGCCGAAACGTTCGGATATGCAACGGATCTTCGGAGTATGACTCAGGGGCAAGGAACCTTCACCATGGAACTTGCTGTCTATCGTCAGACTCCAAGCAACGTCCAAGAAGAAATTGTTGAGGCACGTCGCAAAGCCAACGAGGCAAAATAGAAGTTGGCCAAATTTGGCGCCAGCTTTAAAAATCAGTACGCTAAAGAAAACGGTAACCGAGCTTTCGGTTACCGTTTTTTCGTGGCACCCTGAAACTTTTGTCCCCCACGATGACGTACTGCGAACCGCCTCCGATCACGGTGGTGCAAGCGACAATCCTTCCACCGTCAACTCGAAATACTCGTTTCAATGCATCCCAAAACTCCCAAGATGATCCTCTCTGTTTTGTGCCTCCTCTGTCTCCTTAACACGGAGCGAGTCATCGCGTCATCTCAGAAAGAGAGCCCGATCAATTTCATCATTTTTGTCGCCGACGACATGGCGTGGGACGACAGCGGACCGTACGGGAACACCTCCGTGAGGACCCCCAATCTCGATCGATTAGCCGCAGAAGGCATGAGATTCGACCAGGCCTACCTGACGTGCTCCTCTTGCAGTCCCAGTCGTTGCTCGATGCTCACCGGTCGCTATCCTCACAATACAGGCGCTGGTGAACTTCACCTCCCTCTGCCGGGAGACCAATTGATGCTGACTTCTCCTCTGAAATCAGCGGGCTATTGGACCGCCGCGGTCGGAAAATGGCATTTGGGAGACGCAGTGAGTGACCAAGTCGATTTCCGAAAAGCCTCCAAGCCTGAACAGATGGGCGAAGCCTGGGTATCCGCGATCCAAAGTCGACCGAAAGACAAACCCTTTTTCCTTTGGGCTGCACACTCCGATCCGCATCGTGGCTACTCGCCTGGAGCGGTTGATCCCCCGCACGACCCAAACTCGGTAATCGTACCTCCTTTCTTACCGGACACACCGCTGGTCCGAGAGGACATTGCCTTGTACTACGATGAAGTGAGTCGATTTGACAAGCACATTGGAATGGTCCTGTCCGAACTGGATCAACAGAATCTCAGTGATTCGACAATGATTCTGGTGATCAGTGATAATGGTCGTCCATTTCCACACTGCAAAACGATGGTGACCGTCCCTGGTGTACGAACACCCTTTATTGTTCGATTACCGGGTCATGTTGCGCCAGGTTCAATCAACAAGCAACTTGTCAGTACTGTTGATATTGCCCCGACTGTTCTTGATCTTGCAGGCGTAGCCGCACCGGAAAGCCTGCAAGGCAAGAGCTTTCGACCCACTTTGATGAACGTTGATACGAAGCATCGACAACATGCCTTCGCAGAACACAATTGGCATGATTACCGTGCCCTGGAGAGAGCCGTCTACGACAATCGATTCTGCTACATCCGAAACTGGCTACCGAATACGCCGGCAACTCCGCCTGCTGATGCAGTTAACAGTGTGACCTATCGCGAGATGCAACGACTCTACGATGAGGGCCGACTGACCGCCGAACAGCAATCCTGCATGGTCATTCCGCGAGCAGAAGAGTATCTGTTTGATACACACAACGATCCAAATTGCCTGATCAATCTTGCCGGTGAGCCCAGCGTAAAATCTCACCTTCTTCGACTCCGCAGCGTGCTTGAACAATGGCAAGTCGACACGAACGACGTTAACCTCGCTGAAGAAAATCTAACACCGGATGGGTTTGATCGCGTGACGGGTACACGAATGATCGACTCATCACATCCCAAAATACCCCGAAAAAAACGAGTAAGGAATTCAGGTAAATAGTAGATGCAGGGATCGATCAAATTGCCCATTGGTCATGACCATTTCAATTCCCGAATCTTTGGCTCGCTGCAACTTTCCTGCCTGAACATGTGGACCGAAGGCGATCAATCGAGCCTGCGGACATCGATCATCACACATCGCTTTCAGCGAATCGGCGAGTCCACCCCGTGTTCCTAAATCGAGGATCACGGTGTGAACGTCATTCAACGAACCGTCAGGTAAATTACCTCCGAAGACAAAGGTCGCCCCGACCTTCTCGATCATGCTCCGGACACGCGATGCAAACATCAGATCCCCGGAAAGCATAACCACTCGATACGGGGCAGCTTTCTTTTCCGAGCTGCCTAAACCTTGCTCGCCTATTTCGGTCATTAAGCACGCTTCTCGATTTCAGATTTCATAAACTGCAGCCCCTCCGCAGCAAGCAGCAGCTCTTCGTCGAACATGCGTCGCCAAATTCGTGTGGCAGCCGCAAGCTCTGGAAGTGCCAAGCCAAACGCTTCGATGACCAACCATCCATCGTAACCTGACGCCACAATCGCATCGAAGTTCTCTTTCCAATTGATACCGCCCTTACCCGGAGTACTTCGATCATTCTCACTGATATGGATATGGAAGAGCTTATCGCCTCCCGCATTGACCGCATCCGTGATCGACTTCTCTTCGATATTTGCGTGGAAGGTGTCATACATCATTCCACAAGCAGGATGATCCACTTCGCGCACAAACCGTACTGCATCGGCATGCGCATTCAACAGATAGGTTTCAAAACGATTGAGTGCTTCGACCCCAAGCTTGCCGCACACCGATCCAGACTATTCAGCCACTTCCCGCATCGAATCGCCCCCCCACTTCCACTCATCTTCTGTTGGGCCAGCACCTGAGAATAAACCCAGGGCGGAGTGATAAGGTCCAACCAGTGTCTCGACCCCGGCGGCGGCGCAACAGTCTAATGTTTTCTTGGAGAGCTCAATGCCCTTCGCTCGCACCGCAGCATCGGGGGAGATTGGGTTGTCCTCTTCACCCCGAACGGTGACTCCGGTGCGTCCAAGCCCCAATGAATCCAGCTCCGATCCGATCGCTGAGTAATCGAGATCGAGATTAAAAATGGGCAACTCAACGCCGTCATACCCGATCTCCTTCAACTTACCGCAGACCTGTAGAACGTCGTCGGTGACCTCACCTGACCAGAGCAATAGATTCATTCCATATTTCATTGCGTTTCGTATCTCTTCGAGAAGGGTATTTGAATGGTTTTTTAGTTTGAACGACGAGCGTCAAGCAGAATCCGCGTTCACGAAATTTCACTTTGTCTCAGACTGCACGGATGCGTCCAATAAAGCGTCACGTCGAGATTCTACCAATTTTTCAGCGTCAGGTAGCCACCCCATCAAGGAGTCAGGTAAGGCATCAAGCCCAACTCGTTTCATCACCTGATTGAGTCTGAAAAGCAACCTGTCGGGTTCAAGATAGTCGTACAAAAACTGAATCTCGGTAAATCGCTGCACAACCGGTGCTAGCCCAGCGGTGGGCTTGCCCGTGATCTGGTTCACACAACGCTCAATTTCTATCGCTCCGACATCCGTGATCGCTTGATAGTAGCGTTCAGCGACCTGAGGTTGCCGACGGATCGCAATCGCGTCGAGCAGCATCTCGATTAAAATGTGGCCCACAAAAGTGGGTCGAAAGCCTGCGTCACCGGGTAAGAGATCACGCAATTCAATTGCAAATTGAAAGTTTGTTTTGACAAAAGCTTCGGTCCCATGAAACCAGCGATCATCCTCATGATGACGGGTTATCCCGTGAGCCACATCCCGTAAAACAGGGTCATCCGCGTTGAGGAAAACTCTCGCAGAGCGACTCCTCGCACGAATTTTCCTGTCCACCACGCTCAACCAATCAGGTACCCCTGTAGCAACAGCCAAGACGGGTTGGTCGAGATAGGGTATGGCGTGAGACAGAAAATTCATGCTCTTAGGTTAAACCGAACGCATCGCGTGGACCACCCAGAGGATTCGAGATTCGATGCCTCCGGAACGCCCATCCCTTACGCTCCGAGGTGTGGAAAAAAGCGATCCCAATCAACGAGCCACCGCATTCGCCCCGCTTGGACGACTAAATTCAGAAAAGTCACGTTGGGCTGGTGAGGGCATCCGTGCTAAAGCATCGTTTTCGTGCTACTCTTCTAAGAGCCAAGTTTTAAACGCGGGTCAACAATCGATAGCCTGAAGGCGAACTCGCTTCCGATCCGCCAGAATTTTTGCTTTTTGAGATTCCAACGCGATGCCTATTCAGATTCGTTGTCAATGTGGCAAATCACTCAAGGTTCCTGACGCCGCTGCGGGGAAAGCAGTGAAATGCCCCGGCTGCCAAAAATCATTGAAGGTTCCTGCCAATAAAGCTGCATCGGGATCAAAAACGAGCTCGAAACCGGTGGCGGCAAAATCCGCGCCCGCCAGCACAGAACTGGATGACCTTTTCAACGAAGAGGGATTTGATGCCACCATCGAATCGGTCTGCCCCGCATGTCGCGAACCGATGGCAGCCGCCGCTGTCCTTTGCACGAAATGTGGCTACCATCGCGAAAGTGGTGTGAAATTCGAATCCCACAAAACCGCTGGCGTGGACATCGATCACGGAACTCTTGCACTTCAGAAAGCCGAAACCGATATGTTCGAAGCTGCTGAAATGCAGCGAAAACTCGCCAGTGGGCCTGGCTTACCTTGGTGGGGACTTGCACTGGTCCTTTTCGTGCTCGGCAGTGGCCTTGTGATCGCTACCCTTGCTGTCAATGCTTCAAGACGTGTCGATGCAACGGCTCCGGCCAACCCGATGGCTCTCTTCCTCACCCTCACCGCCGTCGCCTTTGGCTTGGTCTCCGCCGGTGCCTATGTGATGGTACTTGTCGATGGTTTCAAACAGGGAGCCAAAGAAGGATTTAAAAGTCTACTCATCCTACCGCTGATCCCGATCTACCCGCTCATCAAGCGTCCGAGAGACGTTTGGAAATACGTATTCGTGTTCCTATTGACCGCGGGTATCGCCGGTGGATTCGGAGCAGCCGCTGCTAACGCATTTGCCAACCCACCGCCGCCCAAAAAAGCGGACAAATAAGCATAGATTAATGGAACATTATCATTTTAAGTTCTCATTCTGTCAACCTCGCGGCTCACGAACATCAGGCACTACTGCCCTGAACTTGCTGGCAGGAAAGTCGGCATCTGTCGCGAGTCGGTCGAACGAGGATGCTTCAGTAGCGAAGATTTGGTGCCGCCCGCAATCGATGAATGTTCACCACGATGATTGGGAATACTCATCACCGGTTGGCTCGGGGAAGCGGCACGGCTTGTTTGCTTGCGATGAATGGTGGTGGTAGTCAAACCACTGCTAGGCATCGATTCTGAACGGGTTGCAGCGAGATAGTTACGATACTGAGGAGAAAGCCTTGCAACCTTCTCGGAAGAATCTAAGAATGTGTCTCTCCCCGGCAATAGCATCGTCGCAGGAATGCCCTGAACTGCTACTCCATCCACCGATTGAAATGAGGTGACGA
>JAAXIK010000138.1 GCA_012270385.1 Rubripirellula sp.
TTGAACCGAAAAATAATTCACGCAGCAGATATTCATCTCGATAGTCCGCTACAGAAATTGAGTCAGTATGAAGGAGCTCCCGCCGAACAGATCAGGCGTGCATCCCGAAATGCTCTAACAAAGCTCGTCGATCTCGCAATTGAGGAATCCGTCGACTTACTTGTCATAGCTGGAGACCTCTATGATGGCGATTGGCCGGATCAAAATACGGGGCTCTTTTTCGTCAGGCAAGCTGCTAGGCTCATTGATGCGGGGATACCACTGGTCGTGATTCGCGGTAACCATGATGCAGCGAACCTAATGACCAAAAATCTTCCATTGCCGAATAATCCTGATGGTTCCGAAGTGATGCTTTCAGCTCAGCAGGTGGATTGTCGGATTTTTGAATCCATCGGCGTTGCGGTTCACGGTAAGTCTTTTCTGAATCGAGTTGAGATGCAAAATCTTGCTCAGCTCTATCCGCCTCCAAACGGCGGTTTATTCAACCTCGGCTTGTTGCATACAAGCCTTGGTGGATTCGAAGGGCATGATCCGTACGCGCCATGCACACCAGCAGAATTGGCAGACAAGCATTACGACTATTGGGCATTGGGTCACATTCATCAGCGTGGTCGTCATGAAGTAGAAGGCTCCGCGCCGGTGGTGTTCAGTGGGAACCTTCAAGGTCGACATGTCAGAGAGTGTGGTGCAAAAGGTTGTTACTTGATTCGAGTGGATGATCGGAATCAATGTGAACTTGATTTTCGAGCACTCGATGTAGTGCGTTGGGAAAAGTTCTCCTTGGATGCTGCAGCATTATCCCATCAAGATGAGGTGCTGGATCAGTTTCAAGGATGGATTGCTGACGAATTGCTTAAAATTGGTAATCGCACTCTTGTTGTTCGTGTCGAGGTTACGGGGCCCACGCACCTCAATACGGTATTGCGAAAGGAGCAAGTGGCAATGCTGGATTCCCTACGATCCATTTCAGTGAGTGTGGGTGGAGGGCAGCTTTGGCTGGAAAACTTAAAAATTCGTACGACTGAAATTGTCGATTTGGAAGATGCTCGTGACGAGGATGGACCGATCTCCAGTCTCTCCGTTGTGATGAAGCAGTTACAGGCTCCAGATAGGTTGGCTGAACTCGTGGATGAGGAGATGAAAAACTTAAAAAAGAAGTTGCCACATGAGGTTTTACAGGGATCCGGAGAGATGCCGATTTCAGATCCACGGATCTTGGAGCAATTGGTTGAATCTGCGTGTGCCGAGATTCGATCTCAAATGAAAACGAATCACTGAAACCCTCTCATCGCTTACTCGCTGCTCTTTGATCCAAGTCTACGTTTATTTTCGGAATTTACAATGTTTATCGCACGGTTAGATCTTAAAGCATTCGGTAAGTTTACCGACGTTTCGCTCGATCTTTCTGCCGAGGACCGGAACTTTCATTTGATCTACGGACCAAATGAGGCGGGCAAATCAACTTCTCTGCGGGCGATAACCTCACTGCTGTTTGGAATGGAATCCAATACGGATGATTGCTTCTTGCATCGTTCCACCGATATTAGGGTTGGAGGTCTGTTGGTGGACCCCGATACCGGTGTTCAGTTGGATTGTGTTCGTCGCCGTGGACGAAAAAAAACATTGAGAGATGCGGACGACAATGATCCGGTGGACAGCCAAACGCTGGATCAATTACTTGGTGGAATCAACCGAGATGGTTTTCGGACTCGATTTGGCATCTCTTATGAAAGCTTGGTTTCCGGAGGTCAAGCCATTGCCAAGGGTGCCGGAGATCTAGGAGAAATACTGTTTGCTGCGGGAGCTGGTGTAGGCCAGTTGCGTCAGCTTCAGGAGCAATTTGAATTGGATGCGGCTGAGCTTTTTGCTCCCAGGGCGACAAAGGCACGGATTAATGCAGCAGTCAAAGGCCTAGATGAAGATCGGCATTCGATGAAAGAGCTTCAGGTTTCAAACACAAGGTTTGAATCTCTCAGAACGAACCTTACGAACCACCGAGAAGCCGCAGCTGAAGCAAAGCTCGAGTTGACGAGAGTGATTGCAAAATTGGATTCCTTGGATGCATTGAAAAAAGCCATCGCATTTGTGCCCTCTTGGAGTGAGGCTAAGGATGCATTGGAAGGATTGAGAGATGTTCCTGACCTGAATGAGGATTTTGTTACCAGTAGGCATCGTTTCCAAGCGGATCTTGAGATCGCTAAAGCGGAGGAACAAAAACTAAAAGAGCGATGGAAAGATCTAGAGAAGAAGCTGGAAAATCTAGATCCTGATCACTCACTGCTCGAACACGATCTGGAAATACAGAAGTTATTTCAGCAAATTAAACTTTATGAAAAGTCAGAAAGAGAACTTTCTGAAGCAAAGAGAGCACAGGGTCTTCTCGATGAAAAGGTAAGTTTTGCGTTGGAAGAGATCTTGCAAGAAGCTCTGCTGAACGTCACTCAAGTGAAGGAGATCTCGACTGAGAGTGAGCAGCTTGATTATTTAAGAAAGAGTAACGGGCTTATTGATCGGATGCGTCTTCTTGCTCAGCAACACAAAGTATTAGTGGATCGAGGGAAGGAGGCCGGGGAATTATTCGAGGTTGAAACTCGCAGGATCAAGGCAGTTGAGCAGCAGTTGACAGACTTTGGTGAATTGACCAACCCCAAACCATTGGCTGATCTGTTGGAGAATCTGGGTAATCCTAGTGTGATCGCAGATGCGGTTAAGCGACAACGCGAGAATTGTGATAAGGCAAAGCGTCAATGCGAGGGACTACTTCATGCATTAAAGGGTTTTGATGGCACGGTTGATGAGGCAATTCGCATTCGGCTGCCCTCCCCTGCTGAACTCGAAGCCATTGCACAACGGATCGTTGATCTGAAAATTGCTATGACAGATCAAGATGGGGAAGTTGCACAGAAACAGAAGCAAGTGAAAGATGTTAACAATCAATTAGCTGAAATGGCTGAGGACATTTCATGTCCAACCGATGATGAACTACAGGCTGCTCGGTTGGAGCGAGATCAGCTGATCCAAGATCTAGCGAGAGATGCATCGCCGGAGACTTTGAAAGCTGTTTGCTTATCCGTCAGGGAGGTTGATGAGCTGAGTGATCAACGATTCAAACACGCAGAATTAATTCATGCAAAAGTCTCGCTCGAAGGTCGAAAGGACACGCTTGAAAAACATATATCGCAGATGAAGATTGAATTGAACGGTATTCAAGATACGCATCACGAAGCTGTGCAAGCTTGGCGCGAAATCTGGGGAGAGAGTGGTGTTAGGGCGGGATCCGTCGAAGAGATGCGAGATTGGGTCAAGAAACACAATGCTCTCATCGAGAGTATTGAAGAGATGCGGGACGAGGAGATGCAGCTCTCGGTAATGGTATCAGATATTCAGAGGAATCTGAATCGATTGACAACTGCCCTCGGTATTGATTCCTCTTCCTCAGCAAAGGAGGTTCGACAGGATCAGCCCGAGCTTTTCCAGTGTCAAGTTGAGGATGAGCTCTTTGCTTTACATGACCGAGCTCTGGCGGAGCGTGCAGATCGCGATTCGAAATGGATGGAATATCAGTCTTTAAAGCAGAAGCACAAAGAAATGAAGATCCAGCTTCCCCTCGTGGAAGCAAGGGTGGACACCATTACGGATGAATTACAGCAATGGTCGGACTCGTGGCGGGAAGTAGATCCAGTGCTTTTTGAGTGTGGAGAGTTTGACTCAGCGATGACTATGGTTTGTCTAGATCAACTTTCTCAACTCAACCTGGATTTGAAGGAAAGGGAGGATTTGATTCGGAGAGTTAGGCACCTACAGGAAGATCAAAATTCTTTTGTTGCTTCCGTTGGGCAGCTTTGTGAGAAACTCGGTGAGGAACCCAGTGATTTATCCGATGTGATTGCGTTGGTTTCTAGCTTGTATCGACGCATGGAAAAAGAAAAAACCTCACAGAGAGCGTTGGAATCTTACCGAGAGGAATTGAGCGAAACCGAAGAAAAATCAAGTGATGCAGTAGCAAAAGTCAAAGCGGCGATTCAATCGCTATCGAATTTATGCAGGGAGGCGGGGGCAGAAACTGTCGAAGAACTACCGAAAATCGAGAGGGAGAGTAGAGAGAAGAGAGCGCTTCACGCCAAGTGTGCCCAGTTGAAGCAGCAACTGCGGGAGCTTGCTGCCGAGCGAGAGTTGGGTGATTTCATGAAAGATGCAATGAGCAAAACACAAAGCGTCTGGGAGATGGAGATTACTGAACTCCAAAAGCAAAAAGATCATCTTCTGGCTCGGCGAGAAGAACTGCTGCTCGAAATCGGAGCCTTCGAAAATGAGTTTTCAAAAATCGACGGGGATGCGAAAGCTTTCGACCTTCGTCAGAAAATGGAACACGCTGTGGGGCAGATGCGAAATGACGTGGAGCAATACCTGGTCAAGCGAATCGGATCCAAGCTGCTGCAGCAATCGATTGAGCACTACAGAAGAGTTAATCAGAGTCCTGTGCTTTCGATATCAGAGATTTATTTTTCGCGACTAACGTGTGGCGAGTATGTGAAGTTGCAACCTGACTATGACACTTCGGGTAAGGCTACCCTGCAAACCATCGATCGGTCCGGGATTGCAAAATCCGTTTCAGAGATGAGCACCGGAACAGCAGATTCACTCTATCTTGCATTGAGACTAGCAAGTTTACAGCATCAAATGGAAAGTGGCGTCGCATTGCCGGTGGTGATTGACGACTGCCTCATTCAATTAGACGATCATCGAGCATTGGCCGCGCTGGAATCATTAAGTGAGCTCTCCAAGCGTACGCAAGTGATCCTGTTTACCCATCACCAACACTTGATTGATCTGGCTCGTGAAGGTCTTGGAGATCAAGCAGTGAGGATCCATCAACTAGGTGCTTAGAGGCTTAGCTTGCTTCCCTATGGAAAAGGTTGGATCGGAGAGCTAGTAGTCGTTCCCGCCATCACTTGCTTTGCACGAACGAATCCATTGAATGACATTCGATTTCATTTGATTCAGTTGTTGTGGGTTGGTCGCAGACAGATCAAGCGTTTCGGTGGGATCGTCGAGCAGATTGTAAAGCTCCCAAGTGTTACCTTGATCTGCGCTATAGAGTTTGAATTCATCTTCTTGCCACGCAATCTGCTTGGCGGATTGAAATCCGATTGGATTACCTCGAAGCTTTGTCTCGCCACGTAGAATCGGTAGCAGTGAGATCCCGTCAAGCGGTCGGGGACTGGTGTATTTGATGCCAAGTAAATCAAGGATTGTAGGGAGGATGTCACTGGTCACTGCAGGCGTATCGACGATCTGTTTCTCAGTGTGATTTGGCCAGATTAGGATGCCTGGAACGCGAATGCCGCCTTCGTAGAGAGATCTTTTTCTTCCTCGCAGTGTGTGCGCTGATCCCGGAGCTTTTTCTGTTGACCCCTCGGGTCCGTTATCTGAGCAGAAGAGTAAGATGGTATCTTCTTCAACTTTAAGTGTCTTTAAGAAGTCCCTCAGTCGCCCCACCTGATTATCCATGGAGGAGATGCATCCAAAATAGTTCTTGAAATAGCTACTGCTATTTTCGTACTGCTTTGCATACTTTGGATCAGAGACGACCGGTAGATGTGGAGCGTGAAACCAGATTGTTGCAAAGAACGGTTTTTCAGCTTCAGCTGCTTTTTCAATAAAAGGAAGAACTCGGTCCATCACGACCCTTGATGTGTCTCCCTCGAGATTCTCTTTCACTTCTTCAAGTTGATGGTTCCAGAATCGTGTCCCGTAGAACGTGCTTGGCGTGTCGGAGGTTAATGCGTCCCAACCATTTCGACTCGCATCCAAAGGGGACCTCATTGGATCGAACGTAGGTACTTTCGACTCGGTAACAAAGCTCTCATCGAATCCGTGCATCGATGGAGTTGAGAAGTGCTTGACTCCCCTGGGGCCTCCCCGGTTTGCGTCTTTGATCGTTTTGGTAAGCGTTCCGAGGTGCCATTTTCCGAAGTGACCGCAATGGTATCCTAAGGGGCGTAGCAATTCCGGGACTGTTATTTCCTCCTGCGGTAGGTGACCGGTGTTTGCACTATAGATGCCGTATCGGAAGGGATGCCGTCCTGTCAAGCAACTTCCTCGAGTCGGGCTGCAGACCGGGGCAGCGGAATAAAATCGGGTGAACCGAACGCCTTGTTCTGCCATGCGGTTAATGTGAGGACTCTCAATCTTGGATTCGGGGTTGTAGCATTGTAAATCGCCGTAACCGAGGTCATCACACATAATCAAAATGAAATTTGGTGATGGGGATTTAGCATAACTACATCTGGGCATCCCTTGAAAAAATAGTGTAAGAGCGAGCAAAATTGTGGTTTGTAGATATGTCATTTTTACCGTTCTTTTCGAAAGAGCTGGCGGGTCTAATTTTCGAGATCCCTTGTCTTGGCCATCGCCTGTTTAACGGGGAGTAATCCTGGCCGATCCTAACCAATAATAGATGATCGGAGCTTACTTAATACTTGGCCTGTAAGGCTCTCTTGCACATTGGCAACCTGATCGGGAGTGCCGTGAGCCACCACACTCCCACCATCTTCAGCTGCACCAGGGCCTAGGTCAATGATATAGTCAGCAGCTTGCATCAATAGAGCGTTGTGTTCGACCACGAGCAGGCTATGTCCATCGGCAATCAGAGCATCAAAACAGTCGATCAAGCGTATGATGTCCGCGAAGTGCAGCCCTGTCGTGGGTTCATCAAGTATGAATAGAGTCTTGCTTTTACTGGCAGTCGCCAAGAATGCGGCTAATTTCAGGCGTTGAGCTTCACCGCTTGATAATGTGGTCGCTGGCTGTCCAAGCTTAATGTATCCCAGTCCAACATCAATCATCTTCTTCAGCCGTTCTTGAATCTTGTCACAGCCGCGGAAGAATGCGTACGCTTCACTAACGGACATATTGAGTACATCGGATATCGATCGATCTCGATATCGCACTTTTAGGATCTCATCCCTGTATCGGGAACCTTGGCAGGTGGGGCACTGCATGGTGATATCTGCCATGAACTGCATGTCGATTTGCAGCAACCCAGAACCTTCGCACTGCGTGCAATGGCCCCTGTCGCTATTAAAGCTGAAGTGCCCAGCTTCATAGCCCAAGGATTTTGCTTCGGTTGTATTTGCAAATACCTTTCGAATTGGATCGAATGCCTTGATGAATGTTACGGGAGCACTTCGTGCGCTTCGGCTGATCGGAGATTGGTCAACGAGTAGGCAATCTTTGATCTGGCTCAATCCTCCAATGCTGCTAAAAGGTAAAGTCTCAACGATCTTTTGTTTTTTTCGTTTTTGAATCGCGCCAAAAAGAGTGTCTTGAATCAGTGAACTCTTTCCACTGCCCGAGATGCCGGTTACGAGACAGAGTACGCCTAGGGGGAATTCCACGGTCAAATCTTTCAGATTGTTTCCGTTAGCGTTTTTTAGAGAAAGAAAACCCTTAGGCTTTCTGGGCATTCTCTCCTTCACCGCCCAACCCCTTTCTCCCGCAAGAAATTGGCCTGTGTGGCTAGTCTTATCTTGAATCATCTCATCAGGAGATCCTTGAAAGACGACTTCCCCGCCTTGCTTGCCTGCTCCTGGCCCGATTTCTATGACATGCTCAGCGAGACGAATCATGGTTTCTTCATGCTCCACCAGAATCACGCTATTGCCACGATCGCGAAGCTGAAGGATCGCTCCGCATAATTGTTCCACGTCATGTGGATGCAAACCCGCGGTCGGCTCATCGAGTACGTAAAGCATATTGACCAGACTGCTTCCCAGCGTGGAGGTCAGAGCAACTCGCTGTGTTTCACCGCCTGATAAAGTGCGGAGCGTACGATCCAATTGAAGGTATCCCAAGCCGACCTGTTGAAGAAATCCAATGCGTTGAGAAATTTGGTGTAACGGTTCAGCAGCTATATTCTCTTCTCGTTTGCTGAGTATGAGCTGCTGAATTTCCTCTTTGGCTTCATCGGCTCGCATGTTAAGCCATTGGCTAATGTTTAAGCGTCCCAATCGGTAAGCGAGCGTTTCGGGTTTAAACCGTTTTCCATCACAATCGGGACATTTTTTGTAACTGCGATATCGAGAAGCAAAGATTCGAATATGCATCTTGTACTTTTTTCGATCAAGCCACGCAAAGAATCCGTCAAGTCCACCAAAGTTCCTCTCTGGGACTCCTTTTTGGATAAGCGTTCGGTGCTTTTTTCTTAGCTTTTTGTAGGGAACATCAGTGGGTATGTCATAATCATCCGCTAACTCAAGAAGCTCATCGAGTTCGTGCCGATATGAAGGTGTATTCCAGGGAGCAATTGCTCCCTCGCTGAGTGATAAATCTGGATTGGGTACGACCAGACTCATGTCTACATCCACAATTTCGCCGAACCCTTCGCACCGCGCACAAGCGCCAAGTGGGTTGTTAAAATTAAAAAGTCTCGGCACTGGAGATTGGTAATCAATGTCACAGGTGTCGCATCTCAATTCTCGGCTGATCGTTCGTTGCTTCCAAGCTTTACCATCGACGGTGATGATTCTTTCACCAGTCGCTGGCTGTATGTCGTCCTTGACTTCAGTGAGTATTACAGCTCGACCGTTTCCCTCTGTCATCGCCGTCTCAATCGATTCTGTCCACCTCTTGAGTTCATTGGATTCACTCAGTCGGTCGACCACAACAAGGGCACTGCAGCCAGTGGCTTGGATCTGTTGAGCAAGCTTTGACCGATCATCATCTGATAGCCTGAAAGAGAATTCATCCAATATCAGACGAACATAACCTTCTCTTTGGAGTCCAAGCAGGATCTCGTTGGCCTCTTGCCGATTGGGAAGCCATACCGGAAATGCCACCATGGCTCGCGCCTTGGCGCCACTCGTGGTCATCTCTATCCCAACCTCTTCAGGTGAATCACGAGTGACGGGTGAACCACATTCAATGCAGTGCAGGGATGCAGCTTTAGCGAATGCGAGACGCAAGTAGTCCGCAATTTCTGTCGCGGTTGCCACCGTGCTGCGATTACTTTTGGAACCGGTGGAGCGTGTAACAGCGATGGCGGGTGGAATTCCTTTGATTTCTTCGCAGTCTGGTTTGTCAAGTCGCTCAAGAAACTGTCGCGTGTAAGCGGAAAAACTCTCGATGTAGCATCTTTGACCTTCCGCGTAGAGTGTATCGAGAGCCAACGAGCTTTTTCCGCTCCCTGAAAGCCCACATATTGCGACGAGCGTCCTTCTGGGAATATCGATATTGATATTCTTTAGGTTATGTACTCGGCATCCTCGCAGGGAAATAACCTGATCCTGCACGGTGGTATCCTGGGTCAATAAGGTGTGGGTTTCGCGGGTTTGATAGTTTATAAAAGCGGCCACCGCTGAAGTGGTGATGGGCAAACTAATGGCAGAGTTTTTTATCAAAAGTTGAGAGAACGCAATGGTGGGCGATTCAGATGCGGGACTTGATGTGGTTGCAAGGATGGAATCGCTCCGAAAAGAGATTAGGCAACATGATCAGCGTTATTACCTGGAAGCTAATCCGTCCATCAGCGATCTCGAATACGATCAACTGCTCGAAGAACTCAAGCAGCTCGAGAAGCAAAACCCTGAGCTGATTACAGCGGATTCGCCAACTCGCAGGATCGGTGATGCGCCAGTTGACCATCTCGAACAGGTTCCACACCGAGTTCCCATGCTGTCGATTGATAATACCTATCATCCCGACGATTTGAGGGCTTATCTTGAACGCACAGAAAAGCTACTCGATGGAGAGCCCGTGGAATGGGTAATGGAATATAAAATTGACGGGGTCGCCGCTTCAGTGCTCTACAGGGATGGTCACCTGGAACTTGGATTAACCCGAGGTAACGGAGAGGTTGGGGACGATATTACCCATAATATTAAAACAATACATGACCTACCTCTCCAATTGAATTCTCAGCATCCTCCTGAAGCCATTGAGGTTCGCGGCGAGGTCTACATGGCCAATTCTGACCTCGCTGATCTGAATCTTAGGCAAAAGTCGCAAGGGCTAGACCCTTTTAAAAATACGAGGAACGTAACTGCGGGAACGATTCGGTTGCTTGATCCAGCGATAGCTGCAGAGCGAAAGTTGCGCTTCTTCTGCCATGGTATTGGTGCATCAGAGGGACTGCGTTCAGAGTCTCATCGAGAGTTTCTAGAGGAAGTCCAAAACATGGGAATTCCGTCTACTCCTAATGTTCAGCTGTTGAGGGGCGCCGATGCGGTGATGCAGGCGGTGGATGCATTGGATAACGAAATGCCTGATCTACCTTTTGAAGTGGATGGCATTGTTTTCAAAGTCAATGATTTCGATCAGCGACAGCGTTTGGGAATTCGGAGCAAGAGTCCCAGGTGGCTTATCGCTTATAAGTTCGAAAGGTATGAAGCGACAACAAAATTGATCTCTGTTTCTGTTCAAGTGGGTAAGACGGGTACGATCACACCGGTAGCACATCTCGAACCTGTGGAGATCGCTGATACCACTGTGTCGAGAGCGTCGCTTCATAATGCTGACGAAATTGCTCGATTGGATATTCGGGTTGGTGATCAGGTCGTCGTTGAAAAAGCAGGGAAGATTATTCCCAAGGTAGTGAGGGTGGATAAGCACTGCCGGCTTGAGGATCTTCCTGCATGGGAGTTTCCAAGAAATTGTCCTGAATGTGATTCCGAGTTAGCGAAGGATGAGGGTGGTGTTTATATCCGCTGCCCCAATCCATCATGTCCTGCACAGATTCGACAAAGACTTCTGTATTTTGGAAGCCGTCCTGGGATGGACATTGATGGTCTTGGAGAGGAAGTTGTGGACCTGCTTCTTGACTCAAACATGATCCAGTCCTACGCGGATTTATATCGCTTGCAAGAGGAAGAAGTGGCCTCGCTTGTTTGGCCGCAAATGCGAAAGGGTAAGGAGGGTAAACAGATAGAAGTGCAATTTGGACAACTGAATGCAAAGAAACTGATCGACGGAATTGACGCTACCCGAGAGAGAGGTCTCTCGCGACTCTTGGCATCTCTTTCTATTCGACATGTTGGACCTCGCGTTGCCAAATTGATTTGCCGTACGTTCCCCAATCTGGAAGGATTATTGGAAGCTACCGTGCAAGAGTTGGCTGACATTCATGAGATAGGACAGGCAATCGCTGAGAGTGTTCACTCGTTTTGCCACAGTGAGCATGGAGTCGCGATCCTAAAGGACTTGGAATCAGTTGGTGTTTCGACTTCTGAAAGCGTTCCGACCGAGAATATGGATAGTGCCATTGCCGGAAAGACCATTGTCGTCACAGGCACATTGCAGCAGCTTACACGTGATCGAGTGAAAGCGTTAATCGAAGAGATGGGTGGACGAGCTTCAAGCAGCGTCAGCAAAAAAACAGATTTTCTGTTAGCGGGTGACAAAGCGGGCAGCAAGCTTGCTAAGGCAAAGGCTCTTGGGGTCCAGATCTTATCAGAGGATGATTTTCAGAAGTTTGTGGATCTTTTTCATCGAGGTTGAATCAAACAAGGATTCGTATCTCATGCAAGGATCTTGCTTAGAAGCGAACGGTAATGAGTTCCTATACATACGGGTTTTTATTTAATATTCGCTGCATTTTGGCACTCTTTTCATTCGCCAAGGAAAGCTAAACCCGGCTTTGCTAAATCAGGCATTTTGGCACTTGAATTTCCGTTGAGATTTTTTTCGGTTTTATTCTGATTCACCTTGACCGGCAATCCAAGATATCTCTATTCTCCAAAAAGTGTCGGGGAGGTTGATGCGAATCTTTCCTCAGACAGATGCTGTGTGTTGACCACCTTATCACGTGTGCTCAGCGCAGTCACAAAAACACTCGATCTTGGTAATTGACGCCGAGTTCAAACCACCGGCTCCCGGAAACAAAAGCGCGTTGTCCTCCGCCCCCCTAGGACCTCGTACTTTCCGGGAGCTTTTTTTTTGCGCGGAGGGTGCTTGTCAGAATTGGTGAGGAGTTTGTTTGCCCACGCCCTTCATGATAGGAGTGTGCCGATGAGATTTAAATTGATCCCGATGATATTGCTCGCTCTGACTGCCAGTGGTCTCTCAGTGCAGAGAATTCGAGAAAATGAACCCGAGAGAGTTGTTGGTCTTCCGCCGAACCTGAAAGAGCCCGCGCGGATTAAGGCGTCCTTTTCGGGGTGGCAAAGTTTGATCCAGCAGATTACAACGACCGCTCCAATGGAGATCTTTCGCGGTGTACCAAGAAAAAGATCTCCCGCCAAAGAGTTTGATAAGACAGATGATCAGGTGGTGGTTAAACGTTACGGTTCGGATTTCTATATAGAACCGATACCGGGGAAAGCTGAAAGTAAACGTAGAATCACCGATCGACTTCGAGACCCCGGTGCGTATTCCCGATTTTCAGGGTTCAAATTTTGCGGGGGTTTCCATCCTGATTGGTCTTTTGTCTATCAGCTGGAGAATAATGAGATCGAGGTCCATCTCTGTTTGACCTGTCACGAGATAAAGCTTTTTCAGGGCAGACGCGAAGTATATTGTGATGTTGATTCAGTCTCCTATCGTTTGCTTGTAGAAATCTTGAGGGACTTTTCCTTGGAGAAGTGATTGATTCAGAAAATCAATCCTCAGGAGTCACCTGGTTGTCTGAAAGATTTTTCGGGTCAATGACGAAGCGATACCCTGCATCACGAATCGTCAACAGATGAGTAGGGCTTGTCTTGTTTGGTTCGATGATCTTGCGAAGTCTAGCAATGACCTGATCGACTGCTCGGGTTTGGATGTTCCCTGACAGGTTCCAGACCTCGGTCAGTAATTCGTTGCGGCTGATCACGCGCCCTTCATTTTCCAGGAAATAATGTAAAAGCTTGATTTCCTTTGATGTCAATCGAACCGACTTGCCTCGTACACTTGCTTGATACGTTTCGAAGTTGACGTGGATGTCAGCGAATTCAATTTCACTTAGGTTGCTCGGTGATTGTGGTGCGGGTTTAGCTTGCACCGTAGCATTTTGAAGCAAGTTTTTGATCCGGCTGATGAGTTCATCGAGGTCAAACGGTTTGCTCATATATTGGTTTGCACCAACATCAAATCCTCGCGTCCTATCTTCCGCAAGAGTCCTTGCGGACAGCATGAGTATCGGAGTATTGAGTCCGGCTTCACGGATGGACTCACATACCGTGTATCCGCTCATTCCCGGTAACATAAGATCGAGAACGATCAGATCAATGTTGCTTGTCTCGGAGGTTGCCGCCTTTAACGCGTTGGGGCCGTCCTCTACTAGAGTGACTCGATAATTCTCAGCTTCCAAGTTGTACTTGATGCCCACACCGAGATGTTTCTCGTCTTCGACAACTAGAATATGGGGTTTCATTTGTACCTCGGTCAATGCGTTGAAAAATAGCACTCGAAGGCTAATCTATTCGATGATACCCTTGAGTTTGACTTCAAACTGAGTGCCCGATCCATCGGAGCGGTCACTGACTAAAATCGTGCCACCGAGGGATTTAACAACATTACGCACAAGATATAGACCGAGTCCTGTGCCAGGAGTACTCCGTTCGAGTTCGTTTCCTAATCTTATAAAGCGTCCGAAGACTTTTCTGCGTTGATTCATGGGTATTCCGGCTCCATTATCCACAATGGAAATCAGCATTTTTCGATCATGCGTGATTTCCCCCCGAACGACAACTTTGGGTGGATGACCGCCATACTTTACTGCATTGTCGATAAGGTTTCGAAAGAGGATCTCCAGTTGTACAAGCTGACTGAGTAGCTTCACATCGGGGCATTCTACAGTGATCGTGTCAGAGGGGACCCGATACCTCACGCAGGTTGCATCAGCGCAGTTTTCCAGTAGTTCAGCGATCTGAATTTCTTCGTCATCTCTCACTTCTCCTCCCTGGTCGATCCTGGCAACATCGAGTAGGTGGTTGATGAGCAGGTCGAGTCTCTCGACATCATCGAGCATAAAGCGATGGAAATCTTGCTTTTGTTCCTCACTCACACTACGTCTCGTCATCGTCTGTAGATAGAGTTTCAAGGATGCGATTGGACTTTTGAGTTCATGTGTCACTGCATCAATAAAGTTGGATTGCCTTCGGTTCAGATTGACCGCTTTCACCGTTAACGTGAGATAGGCAATTACCCCCGCCAGTACGGCAGCAAGTAGTACGGCACCTGTGGTCAGCATGATCCAAGACAGGGCTGTCGAACCGAGATCACCCGAAGCACCCAAAATATTACCCACAATCCATATCGCCGCCAGAATGACGACCAAAACGATCATCACTACACCAAGAGCTATTGGTGCTTTTAGTGAGCGTCTTTCGAGCATGGGATTAACGGTATTTGCGGATGAATATGGAAACCGGCCGCAAGCGTGTTCGCCGTATTGCCGGTGGCTTACCATGATAACGGTCGAGCGATGAGGACGGTATCCTTCATCCATGGCCTCAACGCCCTGCGGTACAGCAGTTTAAAAATCACCCCATGATTCGAGGAATCGTCCGGATCTTGGTGTTGGGAATCTCGGTATATTGTTTGAAGATCGATATACTGAGCTGTCACCAATTTTTCTGAGTGAGATAGGTGCCAGTCTGTTTTGCTGACCGCACCGCCAGTTGGGGATCTACGCTCGCAGGTGACCCAGCTGATTCTAATTTGATTCTGTTCCAGAGACCAAGCTAATGCATCTTGAGGCAAACCAACCTGAATTCTCGCCATCAATTGTGAGTCAGGTCGAATTAGACACACTGCTCGCGCTAAAAAAGGCAAAGAGTCTTCGTCAGATTGTGGAAGTCAGGCAGCTTCGCTGCATCAACCATCAGCTTGAGTCTGAAACGGTTTTCGGGAAGCAGATTTGGTTCTTTGAAGCGGTCGGAGTGGATTCGCAGCAGAAAGAACTTCAATGTTACGGTGTTCTTCACTATAGCGTGGAGTTTTCATTACTTGAATTAATTCAGACGCATGTCTTCGATTCATCTCAAGAGCGTGACTTGTATCAACATTTCTGCGAAACCGGCAAACGCACCGACACACCGTGGCACCCTGCTAATCGGTGGTTGCTGTCAGGTCTCACCATGGTTGCAATCATTTGGTTGGTTTACATTTCCTATCTGTGGGTTTCCCGGGGGAATGGATAGACTTGGCGGCTCTACAGCTCCAGAGGTTAGTAGTTATCAGATCTTAAGCATTCTAGATTTCGGAATGGCAATTTAAATGATGGTCTCACAAGCTGAGGTGATGAGTGACAGTCGCGATGACAATGAGGAATGCCCCGTTGTTGATATCGGGAGATTGGAGAAGCGATATAGCGGCTGGTCAATTTTCGGCCGTAAGCCAATCGATGCGCTGAGGGGTGTGGATCTTCAAGCCGGTGGAGGTGATGTCTTTGGGCTACTGGGACCCAATGGGGCCGGTAAGACCACATTGATTAAAGTCCTTTTGGGTGTCGTTAAGCCGACGTCGGGCACAGCTAAGTTATTTGGTAAGCCAGTCGAGAGTGTGGAGGCACGTCGTCGAGTGGGATATCTGCCCGAGTCATTGAGGATTGATCGACATCATACTGCTCGATCCGCACTCCATTACTACGGTCGACTGAGCGGTATGGAGACTCAAGTTATCAAGCGTCGAACTGATGAACTCTTGGATATCGTCGGTCTCGGCAATCGAGATCGTGAGAGTGTTTCAAGGTTCAGTAAGGGAATGTATCAACGATTGGGACTCGCACAGGCGCTCATGCATGACCCCGATCTTCTGATTCTAGATGAACCCACCGATGGGTTAGATCCGGTCGGAAGAAATGAGGTGAGACGGGTGATTGAAACCCTGCGAGATCAGGGCAAAACAATTTTCCTCAATAGCCATATTCTTCAGGAAGTAGAAATGGTTTGTACGAGAGTTGCCATTCTCTCAAAAGGCAAGATTCGTGGAATTGGAACCGTTCGTGAATTGTCACAGAGATTAGCTTCAGAGATTGTTGTTTTTGAGCTTGGAGTGCCTGAGGAACTCGATGGAACTGACTTGATGCAGCGAGCGGCATCCCAGTTGAAAGTCGAAAAGGATCACCTCACTTGGAGGCCAATAGCAGCCGGAGTGATTGATTTTACTGCAAGTTTGCCCGGTCGTGACCAACTCGATCAGATGGTCGATTTGCTGAGAGCAGAGGGTGTTTCCATTTTGAGACTCGAAAAGAAACAGCCATCGCTCGAAGAGTTGTTCATGCAGTTGGTCGATGATAGCGCCGGTGATAACGCGGAGGAGCAGCCATGATCCCCTACCTCGCTGTAATTGGTGATTCCTTCCGAGCAGCCTACGCTTCCCGTGTCCTATGGATTGCGTTCGTTGCAATCTGGATTCTGCTAGCTGCGTTGGCACCGATTGGTTTCCGGCAGGAATATACAACGGACTTTAGATCGCAGGATTTCTACAACGGAACTCGTCTCAAGGCGATGTTGGCTCAAGGCACAGTCGATGAGTCGCTGGTCGACCAACCCCTTGGCCGGATTGCTTCCGCTTTACCCGAAGAGTTGTCGAGGCAACTGCGTCGAGTAGGGGAAGGTGATGAAGTACGTATTTTTTATCGCGTTTTCGCTGATGCACTCAATGCGTGTCTAGACGATGAAAGTTGGTATTCCAAGGAGGCATGGTCTGACACATTGCAATTTCGAGAATTGAGAGAATTGGATGCATTGGAAGGTCCGTTGGAAGAATCGATACGTCGGAGGCGTGCAAGGTTACGGATTGAAGCTGCATTGCCAGGGGTCTTTGAAGCGAGGTCCTCACAATCTATTCGACTGAGGTACGCGGGTAATGATTTTCCAGCGAGGTTTGCAACGGATAAGTCGCAGTTTCTCACACTGGTCAATCAATATGTGCTGCCGGTGATTATTCAGTGGTTGATGGGATTTGTTCTCGTTTTCTTGGGTATCCTGGTGACTGCTTCCATGATTCCCGAGATGCTTCAACCTGGCTCTTTGCATCTCTTGTTGAGTAAACCTGTTTCAAGAAGTTTACTCTTGATTAGCAAATTCTTCGGGGGCTGTACCTTTGTGTTGCTGTGTGTCACTCAGCTTGTGGTAGGTTTATTCTTCATCGCTTGGCTGAGATTAGATATATGGAACCCTCGCCTTCTATGGTGCATTCCAGTATCTGTTTTCCTTTTCGCAGTTTTTTACAGTGTTTCAACGCTCGCTGGCTTAATCTGGCGATCATCGATTCTCGCCATTGGCATCACCTGTATTTTTGGCAGTCTATGTTTGGTTGTGGGTGTGATAGGAGGGTTGTTTGATTCCTTTGTCACCCGACCAGATGGTGTGAGAAACCTTCAGCTTGCTGGGCAAACTCTCATTGGATCCACTCGGGGTGGAGGGCTGTCCTATTGGGACGAGCAGGAAAAGGTTTGGAGCGAAATTGTCGAAGGGAACCCGCTCGGGATGGATCGAATCATACCACCGGTTGCCCTAAATGAATCCACCGTCTTTACGGCCCGTATCCGCGGAGGGAGATTCAATCCCTTTGGGTCCGGTGCGTCAGATCTATTGGTCATGAAATCCGAATCAAATTGGGTTGGGGAACCGAGCTTGAGACTACCAACTTCCACGACGGATATCTTTCTCTCTGGCGACCAATTGTTCGCTTTGAATGCAGGAGAGTTATCTGCGGCATCGGTAGAAGAGGTCCTGGCAGAGGTCAGTGAAAGATCGGAAGTTGAGGAGGCAACCGATGAGGGCACGAACCAACTCGGAGAGAATGACGAGAACGGTCAAGGCTCCGGCGCCAAGGGTTGGCTTCAGAAGCTGTCCACAATGATGGGCGGAGTCACCGAAGGCTTTTCAACCGTCTTGCCCAAGAACATTGCATTAACCCCGCCGAGATCCTTGATTGTTGATCCCGAAGGCTCGTATCTAGTGCTTTACACTCGAGGGAGACTCATACGGTTTGTTCCTTCCAACGATGCTGACAAATTATGGAGTATCGAGAGTGAGAAGTTAGTGGAAGGTGAGGTCGCGAAGAAATCTTGGTTGGCGATCAGCGGGGACGTGATCTTACTTGTGAGAGAGGATCTCCCCATTTTAGCTTTTGACTCCAAGACCCTGGAATCACGTGCTTCTCTCGATATGCCAGACAAACTAAGTCCCCTGCTCTTAGAGGGTATGCCTAATGGTAGAGGTTTTCTGTTCGTTGCAAGTGATGGACTCGTGAGGCGAATCCAAATTAAAGAGGGTGAGAATGACCTTCAATTACTGCAGCCTTTTGGACCTGATGAAATTGAGTGTATTCTTGTCGATCATAAAAGTGATCAGGCCTACATCGTGCACAATGTCGATCGTATCGACACTTATGATCTCACCGAGATGAAACTGATGAAGAGAAGGAGTCCCAGTCTATCGAGTTGGAGATTTCTTGATGCTTACGTCATCTCACCACTTCGATTTATCGTGCCGCAAACAGGTGAACTTGGCGAAACGATCGAGGCAATTATCAGTGGGGAATCAGCGAAGACAATCCTGGACGGACCTGATGCTGGGGAGATAGTCCGCTATCAACTTCTTCGTCCTATCACGAGTTGCGCGATGTTTATCTTGGTGATGCTAATCACGAGTTGCTATTACTTTTCAACTCGTGATTTCTGATTCACCAATGAGGAGCTATCACCCCTGCTCCGATCACTTGCCAGATATTTTGTAAAGGTTTCTTTTACTTCGAAGTAAAAGTGTATCCTGCGTTGGCACAGGACTGGCAACCGTGTAGTCGTCGTTGTCATCGATGGAGTTCTCTGAAATCAGTTTCGGAGAGCTACTCGACAATGGGCCAATCACAAAAGTGGTTCCCTTCTCGTTGGTAACGTAGAGATGATCAGCAGCGATGAGTGGTGAACTGCTGTAGCTCACGCGAGACTTTGGTAGTTGCACGTCCCAAAGTGTTTGCCCGCTTTCCGAATCCAAGCATGAAACTAGGCCTCTGGAGGTTCTGCCATCACCAACGACATAAATTCTTCCATCTTTTGAGGCTGGCGTGGGAACGTCACTTCCGAGATCATCACGGTACCAAACAATCGCTTCTTTGCCTTTTCCTGATACAAGATCTTGCATATTGACTGCGGTAATCGTCTCACCTCTCGCATAGGGGCAGATCATGAGGGCTCCAGCCGCAACGGGTGATGAAATGGATCGAAAATAGGCATTCTGGCCTGGATTGAAGCCACCCAATCGACCGATTTCTTTACCGTCACTTGCGCGGTGCAGAGTAAGGTGATCTGCGCCCATCACGCCGATCCACTCCTCTCCATTCTGCTCAACCACTACTGGGGTAGAGTAACTTTGCGCCGCTTCTTCAGGTGCGGGCACCATGCGATCGCTCTTCCAGAGTTGCTTTCCTGTTTTTTTATCAAAAGCAATTAGGTAGCTGGGACCCGTTTGCATCACCACAACCACGATCGCGTCACGAGTTACCGTTGGTGAGGAGCCTAGGTCCCACCAAAGTGTATCTTCTCCGAATTGCTCTTGAAGATTGGTCTGCCAGACGAGATCTCCATTGTGGTTGGCGCAGGCCAGGTCGCCGCTCCGGAAGTAGGCGTACACGTGTTCTCCGTCGATCACGGGTGAGGGATTACTACCGCTACCTTTTTTATGTTTGCCTCCCCGATCGTCTCCGACTTCGAGCGTCCATTGTTTAGAGCCATCAGCGAGACGGTAAGCGACAAGTGTGTTCTTGTTTTCATTGCCTGCTGTTAAGAAAGCTAAAGAATCGGAAACTACTGGTGTGCTACCACCTGATCCTGACACGGGGCTCTTCCATGTAATCCCAGAATCGATCGCCCAGCTAGATGGGTAACTGTCTCCGGTCGCGACCCCGTTCTGTTCCGGACCTCTCCACTGTGTCCACGCGTCTGCCGCTTTGACCGAGGCAGGAGCAATGAAGCTCTGCACGATCAGGGTCACCGCCATGGTGACGCTCGAAATGAATCTGAATTTCAAGAGACTGCAGGTGCTCACGTACACAACTTTCCTCCGGTGTATGATGCTCGCAAAAGATGGATATTATTTTTCACTAACTTCCCAGCGTGATCTAATTTTATGGGTCGTGATTTTTGCTTTATTGTTCGTCAGCTTGGATCGCTGTGGTGGTTGTATTTTGCTGGGGACACGCCAATGGCAGACATCGCTCGGGTATTTTGATATCTGCGAATTAGAGTCACGGCTCGAATTATAACGTGAATGGCGACATGGATTAGGCTCACTCTGGCTAAAAGTGAATGGAATACGATTCAGACACCCGGCCTTTTTACAGTAAAAAATCTGCGCAATGGATGAGAAAATTTCCTACAACAACTTGATCATCAGTTCGTTTCTCTCGTATTCACCCCTCCTCACTATCCTCTTAGAATACAGAGACAGTGGTATGACCGGTCCCTCTGTCTTATTCGGATAGAGAACACAATGATCCCTATCAACTATGCATGTAGTCGCTCGCGTCTAGTGAGGCAGGTACGCCTTCGCATGAGTAAGCTTGCTCTATTTGTACCGCATGTAATTTTGGCATCATCGCTTTTACTTTTTTGCGAATCAGCATTTTGCCAAGAGGTTGAGAATCGGGATGAAATAGCTCCGATCGCTGCCGGTGATCTGGAACCTCCAGAGAAACAAACGCAAGAAAAAAGCGATTTGGCTGAGTCCACCCTCGTCTCGGAGCTCAACGAAGCTGAGGTGATTGATCTACTGACGAAAGATCCTCAGGGACAACGTAATCTGGCGATGCTGGAATTGTGGCGTCGACGAGGATCTCTTGGTGAAATGATCCAGAGGTTGTCAATCCATGAAGACGCGGAGGTTAGAGCAAGGGCGAGATGGATACTCAAGCAGTGGGCGAAGGGCGCACTGCCTGAAACTCCTGAGGATATGGAGCGTTTGCTCGATCGCGGTCCCGGCGAAAGTTCATTGAAGGCTCTTCTTAAGATCGGTGATTTTACATCCATCATCGTTGCGCTCGGTGAGTCGGCTGATACACTTGAAGGACGTAGTAGCCGCGATGATTTGGCCACGGAAATCTACAGGAATTTTCCAACCTACGCCTTTGTGGCCTACGAGCAGGATGCGATTTCGGAACTGATCGAAATACTTGATCTTGTCGCCAATACCGTTGAACTGGCTATTTGTCGTTATGAGCTGAAGGTTCAATTCGGACAGCAAGTTAGTTTAGAAGAACTTTTGCCAAGGTCTGCCGAGAATTGGACGCCACTGCTGAAATTACAGGCGGAGTGTGTGCTGCTCTACCTGAACGGCGATGTGACAAAAGCAGTGGATCTTGCGAGGCTGAGTGTTGATTCTGAACTCTTGAATCGAGTCCTGATGGTCTCAGATGACTGGGAGACGCTGGCAAAAGAGACAGCAGTTAAAGCTCGTCAGTCTTCCTTGGGTATGCTCGAGAAATCTAAGTTGTGGGTTTTGGTCTTGGCCGCTAGTCAGAGATCACTTACCGGGCGCGACTCGCCAAGATCACAGTGGGATCTGCGGCAGGAGGCTATCGGCAGCCTGCAAATGGAAGTTAACGACGGAAGCATTGAAGGGAAACTGGCGGCAGCGATGAGGTGGAAAGCTTTGGCCAGTCACGGAGAGATTGACAAAGCGCTTGATATAGCGCGTGAGTTGAATCTCAGTGATGCTGCTGGACTTTGCAAGGATGCTTCCAGGATTGATAAAGCTTTCGAGATTTTGGGAACACCGTTGGAAGAAGTGGATTTGAATCTGGATATCTGGATCAGTGAGGCGATTGAGCAACAGCGTTCATCCAATCTCAGAGATCTATCGCCAAAGATTCGCGAAATTCTGACTCTGATGCAGTGTTTTATTAGCATCGGACGTGACGAGCTAGCCTATGAGATCGCAGATCGATTATCGTCTTGTGGAGAAAAAGTAGGTCCCATTGATATTCGTGAATTTGTCATCTCCACACTGGCAATGACCAAGAGAATCGATTGGATGGTCAAGCTCGCTGTCCCGCAAGGTGGGGCCGCGATCACACAGCAGACCTATAACACGATTTCACGAAGCTTAACGGATTGTGATCTTTCAACATTGAAGACTACGGTCGATGCGTTGGCCGATGCGCGGCCAAGTGAAACGCTGCAAGATATTTTTGATGATGCTGTGAATCTATTTCTTGATGCTCAGCAACCTCTGGATGATATTGAGCCGCGGGTTAACCGATCGCTGCAGTCATTATTCACTTTCCTTTTTTCGGATACACCTGCGAGAAAGCTTGCTGATCGAGTTGGCGGCGATCGAAGCACCCAGGTTAATCTGAATTTCGTGAAATTATTTAAACGGCACGGGCAGATGCGGTACGCGGAAACGTGCTTGCTTGAATTGATTCGACAGGGCGATTTAGATGCTAAACTCGTTATGGCGGAGTATCAGTTGCAAGCGGGAAGGTCCGCGGCAGCAGAGAGATTATTCAATGAACTTGCAACCATTTCCTTCAATCAGGATGCGAAGCAACAGCGGTTTGCACCGCCGAGCAATAGTCATATTTCTGTGCGTGCAAGAATTGGTTTATGGCGACTAGCAAAACTCGCTCAGGATAGTGCAACTGCTGACTTCCTTTTGAAGGGAATTCGTTACTCTCTGTGCACTCCGAATCTGGTGGAAAAGAATAATCTGGCGGAGTACTTATCCGAGCAATCGGAGGATACCCTTGCCCTCGAAGTGTTTGAAGATTTATTGCCTGTTGTTGCAATGGGGCAAAGAGGGCAACTGACACTCTATGATGTCGCTCGCCGTTACTCACCTTTGATCAAAGATAGGCAACCGAAGATTGCTTCTCGGTGGTTTGATTTGGCTCTAAATCAAACGCTTTGGAATGTGGATTTTCGTTCTGGAGCCTATGTAACGCTTCCCATGTTCGTGCACCGTTGGGGGCTGGAGAGTGAGATCCGAAGCGGGGACGTGGAGGCTGTCAGATTACGGCTTGATCAGATGTTGGCGCTGGACAGCATGGATGTAGATTTCGCCGAGAGATTACTTCCCAAAATGCGAGAGCAGGGCATGCTCGAGGATGCAGATCGAGTTTTGAATCATATTATTGATCAAGGATTAGAGCATGCGAGTCAATTCCCCTTTGATGCCATGACCTGTAACAACGTTGCATGGATTGCCGCGGTTAACCAAAGCCGATTGTCCGACGCTTTACTTCTTTCCAAGATCGCTGTTCGAGCCGAACCGGAGAGTGCAATCTATCGTGATACTTTGGCTGAAGTTTTGTTTCAATTAAAACGCCCCGAAGAAGCTCTTCAAATTGAGAAAGGGTGCCTGCTGGATGATCCAACTCAATGGCACCTCCATGAGCAACGCGAGAAATACCAGGCAAGTATCAGCGAGAAGTAAATATTCTGCGAGATCCGTTTCTTGCCCTCAGGTTTCGAATCAGGGATTCGACTATTCGTTGCAAAAACAACGGATCGATCCAGTGAAGCGAGAACCGAAAATGGATGCCAAAGTTTTGCCGCGGTCGGTACTGGTAGTAATGATGATAATAGGGTTGGTGGACTGGTGGACAGTAGTTCCGATAGGTGAAAGGCAGATTCGCCGGATAAGAGGATGTCCAAATCGTGGTTGATGAGCGGAGCGAGCCTATCTGGGGGATGTTCTGTAAATGTGCCTGAGGTGCTTGCGAAGAACGACGATTTATTTTTGCGGTTTGCATCGCGGTAAGAATCGTCTCGTTAACTCCTTGCTGATGTAAGTTGATGATCTCCTGTACCGTCAAAGTCTGAGCGATGCCGCGTTGATTGATTTGGTTGATAATCACTTGATTGCTCAAACCAGCTTGCACCATTTGCAGAACGTCTTGGGTGGTGACCGCGTTATTCGTTTGGCTCAGCTGAGGCGTGATCAGTGAACCGTTCCTCGAAGAATGTGCAATCATCTGCCGGCGTCGCTGAACCCACTCTTGTTGATCTTTCGCATCACCAATCAGTCCACCCGCAACTGCTCCCACCACGCCACCGATCACGGCTCCTGCACCTGCGTTGCCATTGTGATCTCCGATCAAACTACCCGCAATCGCACCGGTGAGCCCGCCGACGGTGGCATCACGCTGACTGTGATATTGGGCTTGTGCTGATGATGCAAAAATCAGAAGACCACAAAAGCACTTGATTGAAATTCGGATCATCATTTCGCTCCGATGAACAATTGGATTGAACGCGCTGAAGGCGTTAGGGTCTTTTCCGCATTGTATCCGATGCGGTTTCATTCGTCTCAGCAGCCCATGCTCGAGCTCTCTCTTTTGCTCATTCTGACGGATTCGCTGAGATTCGACTTTAACCTACTACCTTGAGTCTATCTCTTTAGCTTTGTCGGGAGGCCCGGGAGTGCCATTTTGCTGACTTTTCCACGATAAGAAACCGCTCGCCATGAGAGCTTTTACTATCTGGGTAAAGGTGGCTGCAATCGCAAATCGAAACCCCAGTCAATCCTGTCTTGCCTAATGCTCAATCACAATCGACTCAACGCGAGTTTCACACCCGCTTGGTCCGTTTACCAACAATATTTGAGATTGCTTGAATAAAATCCTGGGCATCATCAAATTCTCGGTAGACACTTGCGAATCGAATGTAGGCAACCTGATCCAAATCGGTTAGGTGTCTCATCACGATATCGCCGACCTGCGCCGAAGTGACCTCCGATTCGTAGTTCGTATAGATATCAGTCTCTATGTCTTGGACCACTCTTTCGATAATGGCACTAGGAATTGATCGCTTCGAGCAGGCTCGCTCGATTCCTCTGCGAATCTTTTCTCGATCCAAGGGCTCTCGTGTTTGATCACTCTTCACGACTCGGACACTTAGTTTTTCAATCTTTTCTGCCGTAGAAAAACGTCTTTGACATGAGTTGCAGATTCTCTTTCTTCGGACCATGTAGCCACCTTCGGCCCCGCGCGAGTCCAGAACTCGGTCATTATCAACATGGCAATAAGGGCAACGCATATAGATCCCATCGAAGTGGATGTCTTATCCAGCAATTACAGTATCGTGCTAACCCGCGACCATGACAACCGACCCTCGTCTCTGCTGGGGAAACCCTACTATTTTTTTCTGTAAGTGACTCGGCCGCGTGTCCCATCTGTCTCCTGTTCAGTTTTTACTCAAGGGTGCTGCTGGAAGTTCTTATCTGTGAGTATTTGCCGGAAATTCAGTCGCAATCCCACGTTTCAGTTTGCATGCTGCTGCATCAGCTGCGGCTTGGGGGTGGCGACGATTTGCTACCCTAGAACTGACCTCACCGTATCTCATTGCGCTGGTGCGTGTCCTCTGGCCCTTCCTTTCGGTGCGGTGATCTCGGTTGGATACGGTAATGGTTTCGATCCAGGAAATGGTTGGATCCGGGAAGCGGTGCTCTGAGAGAGACTTACGGGCAACGAAAATCGTTATGCTGAGGGAATACCTCTGAGCCTGATCTCTGGGGATCGATTCGAGGACGAACCTTGAACGAGGGTGACTAGAGCTCTGGACCCGTCGCCGGCGCGTGTTAAAGATGGTTTTTAGAGGATATGGCCAGTTTGAAGGCGAGTTAGCACTTGGACTTGAAAATCCCCTAGAATGTTGGGGTGCTGGTCGCAGGCGATCAGATGGTGTGTTGTTGGATGAAGCATGATTGGTGACTGTTTAGACCTCAGCCGCTGAGTAATCTGAACAAGGGAGGTAGTCGTGGCGGATTGGTTCGTTCAGATCGTTGGGACAGGTGAAGAGGCAGGTCCTTATCGCCCGGGTGAATTATTGGACTTGGTGAGGAACGGAGAGGTTACTCCTGAATCCATGCTTCGCAAGGATAATTCTAGTTGGTTTGCCGCGGCTGATGTTGGCGGACTTTTTGAAGCTGCGATGCGGCCAACCATCAAATATTTTTGTCCCAATTGTCAAGCTGAGATCGCTGAGCCGCCTTTGACATGCCCACGATGTGATATGGACGTTCTGAAAGCTCAGACTGAAATCATAGAAAATTCGATTTCAGAGCAGAAATCAAATCATCAGTCAGATGCAACCGCCGGTACGGTGAAGAACAGGTTCAATCGAAAGCGGCTTGCACGAACAGCAAAAAATCAGCGCAAACCTCGATAGAGCGTTTGAAATCCGAATGAGGCAGTCGTCTCCATGACAGAGTGACCGCTTTGAAATACTTGCGGAGGCGAGGCTTAGTATCTTAATTCCGCGCCGTAAGTGAGTGCTGAGGTGATCAATTCTTCGTAGCCTTCGACGCTATTCCTGCCCATGATCCCATTGTCTAGCTGATCATAGGATTTCCCGACCCCACTGAGGTACCAGACTTCGGCACCACACTTGAGTGAGAATTTCGGGGTCACCTCATACCGTAAGCCGATTCCAAGTTCGAATTGACCAGCTGCTCGGACACTTCGGTCACTCACCCCGGCGGCGAATTCGTTGTCATTGATGATGGCAAGATCTAGATCAAGGAAGTTTGCGTAAACGCCTGCTCTTCCTCGGAAGTCAATGTAGGTTTTTCGTAGGATGGGATAGGTGAGATCCATACCAATTTGGAAACCGATCAAGCTGTTGTTGATATCGCTTCGGATGGATCCTGTTTCATTATCGTTCTCGCTGAAAACTCTGTATTCCTCCTCGAAGTCAATATACCGAAGGCCACATAGCATTTTTGCAACCTCCCATCCGACATAGGTGCGATTGACTTCAACGCTCCAATAGCGGGCGTCGTAGTTTACGGTCTGGATGAATGCATCATTGAAGGCGCTGATATCATCCGCTGAGACTGGCGGAATGGGTTCCAAGTTGGATTGAATTCTGAAGATTGGCGCTTCGAGTCCACCTGAACTGCTCCAATTGATGATCCCCGTGAAAGTGCTCTCCCATCCACTCACGCAATTTGGAATACGACCAAGAGTGATCCGTGTTCCCATTTCTCTTCTGAAGCCGCTAAGCCCGTACCTAGAACTGATCGTTGCAGTGTCTTCTTTATCTCGGTCCAAGTGGAGAGCTTCAGCGACAGCATAAACATAGCTGTCGCAGTGTAGGCAGCCGAAAGCACCACTTAGGCTACCACAAGCATTACAGGCCTGATCCAGTTGTGCTCGGATCGACATTGGACTCGCAGGTTCGCATGTCTCGCACTGAGTAAGAGCGATTGAATTTTGGGTGCCAAGATCATTTTGGATAAAGGCTTGTTGGAATAATGGACGTTTTGATTCTGTCTTGTTCTCTGTCGCTTGAGCCACCATCGAGTCGGTTTGCGAAGCCTGCTTACCATACTGTCCTACGGGGACAACTCGATAATGGTTGTCGCCGAGTTGGATAGATTTCTGGTTCTTGGAAGGATCCGGTTTACTCGCAGATGGCAATAAGGATTGAGCTTGCGAGGCAATAGTAGAGAGTAGAAGGATTCCCACTCCAAGCAGAAGACGTTGTGTCTGCTTTACCTTGATGTGGAGTGTTCGTTGATATGGATCACTCTGGATGCAGTTCATTTGGTTTTTCATTGATGAACCTCGAATTGGCAATGGTTTTGACCTGACGATCAAATTAGCCGTGGATGTATCCGTTCGTATTTCTGGGAGCATGACACTGCTGGAGTTGAGACTAGTCCACGATGAGTCGGTCCTGGACCGCCACTAAGCATGTGCTGCGGACCATTCTCATGATTCGCGCGGCAGCATCGCGGCTCACACATCGGCCGCTCACGATGAGTTCTCCACCCTCTTGAGAGATACTCACTTCGCATTCCGGGAACGCGTTGCGAATGGCTTTATGAAGGAGCTGGGTGGTTTTTCCGCCACTTGCAACTGACGGATCCACATTCTCGACATGAATTTTGAAGATTCGCATTCTTACAGGAGATTTCTCGTCATTGGTTTCGGCCCAAACCATCAACTCTGTCGTGCCTGTGCCGGCTGCAATCAACTTGAGGCGGTTGGGGCCAACCGCTACCGCTTGGCAAACATTGGTATCGCCAATTCGCACGTCACGTAGTTGACCACCGACGGTCAAGGATCGTACTTGTGCCCTCTTCATGAAGAGCGGAACTCGTTGCACGTGCGGAGCAAATTGACTTTGAACGGGAGGCTTTGGGTCACCACCCTTTTGAGCAGTTTCTGCCAGCGAAGGATGAACTTGAACCGCAGGATCAACCGTCCCCTCCTGCGATGAAGGAGTCTGCAGCTTGGCGGGAACTGCACTGATCGCCACAGGAGACATTCGGTGTTTGACGGTTTCAACTCTTCTTTCAAAAGCACCCGGTTTTTCGACCAGTTCCTCATCTGCATCGGTATGTTTAGCAACGGGTTGATTGGGCAACTCAACGACTACTGCTCGTTCAGCAGCGGGAAGGTGAGAGGTAACTTCAGAATCGTGCGCAGGTTGCTTTTCTCGGGAGCTTTCGGCCAATGCCGATTTTTTGGGATCAGGGAGTTGGGGCGTGGATTCGACCGGCAAGTCAGTCGCTATCACATCCGTATCGACGAGTTCCGAAGGTTCAGATCTTACCGCTAACGGCTCCCTTTGGTTCAGAGCTGGATCGGTTGCGGAAGCATTCGACTCCGTTTCGACTGCAGGTGCTGATCGTTTGTTGTCCAGCTGTGCTACGGAAGCTTCCTTCGCTGAAGAGGTTTCTGCCTCGATGGTTTTAGCTTCACTGATTTGCTGAGCCGCTGGCGTTATTTTGGAAGGAGCCTTGGAGTCATTATTCGCGAGCAACCAGCTCAGTGACCATGGCTTGGGAAGTCCGACAATCGCATCACGAGTTTTAGAATGCTGCTTTGGCTCGGGCTTGGTCGCTAGCTCAACACTGGTATTCTGAGCTGAGCCCTTGGCTGCAATAGGAGCCTCTGGCTTAAGATCCGAAACACTAGGTTTCACCAAGTCCACCGGTAAGGGTTCGGTCTTTTCTGCTAGGATCTCCTCGGTGCTCGGCAGCACCATCGAGGAAAGCTCTTCAGCGGGTGTGACGGTCGGTGTGGATTCGGCTTTGGCAATCCCGAGAGGTAATTCAGGCTCGACATCAACCGATATGCTTTCCTCGGCTTGTTTTGGAGGATCCGCCTGGTTGGCCACGATGCTGCCAATGGGAGGTGCATCGATCGGTGGTTCGGAAGTCACCGTCGGAATTTTGGGTGCATGGTTCTCCGCTACGGGGCTCTCCACCGCAGAATCGGTCACTGCGACGGGTACCATTTTGATGGTGGCAATCGGTCGCTGCAGGATGACCGGCGGCGAAACCTCTGGATTCAGCTTCGCGGGCACTTCTTGGTCTGATGCTAATGACTCTTGGCTTGGCTCGGCTTGCGTCAAGGGCTCTACCGTTGGAACAGATCCGGTTTCTACTTTCGCGGTAACCTCTCCTGAGATAGGCTCATCGTTCAGGGGTACTGATTTGACGTACTTTTCTATCTTTGGAAATTCCTGAATGGTCTCCGCTTCCTCTGACTCAGGAACCGAACCTGAGTTGACTCCTGCAAGCTCACCACTCATCTCATCTGGATCCGCGGCTGGTTTTGCAAAAGCTTTGGGAGTCACCTTCTCTGAAGAATCGGCGATGGCATCGCGATCGGTAAAGCTGAAACTGAATGCGCTGTCCTCACCCTCATTGGTGCTCATTGCTTTTGCATGGTTACCAGCACTTGCATTAGTAGGTGATTGATCCGATAGCGTGAATTGCACCGCTTCAGTTTCTACCTCCGACTCACCCGAATGATTTGGGGCTGGAAGAGGTAACACGTTTTGTACGCGAGGGTTGGAGGATAAGAGTTCAGCCGCCGGCTTCCCAGCCGGTCCTGCTTCATCCAAGGAAGCCGAATTCTCGGAAGAAGCTTTGGGCTTCGTATTTACATGAGGAGGATCCGAAGCGTCTTGAGCTAGTGAACCAATGATCTTGGCCGAACCTGCTTCCTTTGGTGGTTCCTGCGACTCTTGTGATGTGTCGGCTGAAGCTCGAATTCGCTGAGCCAAGGAAGGTGCTTGTGAACCCTTTGCGTTGATCTCGGACGAATCTACAGGGTGAGAACTGAGCTTGGGTTCCGGTAGTCGATTGACCCGTTTCGGGGATAAGCCTGCGGCGTTCTTGTCCGATGGCTTCAGACTCGTTGGCGGAGCGAGATAGACTTTTTGGTCTTGATCTTCATCTTGATCGACCTCCCCCTTCGTATCAGGCTTTGATGCTCCACGAATAAAATCTGCAAGTCCTGAGGTGAGCTGGATGGGGCTGGACTGAGTGTGTGTTTCCCCTAGGAAAGGGTGCTCCGTCACCTCTTTTATGGAGGCGGAATGTAAGGGAAGCGGAGGGAGGTTGAGCGAAAAATCTTTTGCCGAAGATACAGCATCCGACTGGGTTATCGGAGCTCCATTGTCCGCCGTTGCTGAGGATGCAAGCAAAATGGCTGCAAGTGTAGCCCTTCGAACAGTTACTGAACGCCTTCTAAGTCGTTTTTCCCGCATGCCGCACCCTAGCGTCTGAGCGATTCTCACTGATGCATCCCACGGAGCATCATCGCACCGTCCGCGCACGAAAGCCGAACGGTCACAGGTAGAGGTATCGGTTGCAGATTAGAGCGACATTAACGATTTTGGGGATTCCAACGCTTGTACCGTTCGTAGCATCCATCCTTACCCGATTTTTGCTAGCTATTCAGGCTCTGTTGCGGAGCCAAACCCTTTGGAATGAAGAGTTAGCTCGTGGGTTAGCGACTGGTTTTACGCTGACGGGCAGCTTCCATGCTGATCACAGCGGCAGTGATCGAGACGTTGAGGCTGTCCGCACTTCCCTGCATGGGGATACGGATTCCTCGTATTTGGTCGCGAGGTGTTTCTTTCCACCTGCCACCTAGTCCTTCCGCTTCGTTACCTAAGATGATGGCGGTTGGGGATTGCAGATCCGTTTCCCAGAGTTGATCAGAAGATTCGACTCGCGCCGCGCGAGGGGTGATCCGGTTTGCTTCGAGGAAATGGGTGATATCGCTCTCACTGGCGGACGCTGAATGCACGTGGAATATCGCGCCTTGACTGGTTCTGATGGCGTTAGGGTTGAAACGTTCGGTGCATTCACACATCAAGATGGCATCCACCCCCGCAGCATCACCTGTTCTGAATATTGCTCCGAGATTTCCCGGCTTTTCGATCCGATCGAGGATCAAAAGGAGGGGGTTCGGTGACAATTGAATATCACTCAAGTTCGCCGTAGGCTCCTCAAATTCTGAAACCACACCACGAGGTGATTGCCCAAAAGCAATTTTCTTCAGTAGAGGCTCACTTAAAATATTCAGCTGATCTCTCTTTTCAGCATCTTGAAGGATCTTGGCTTCACCCGAATGCGGGTCGGAGTGCTTTCTTTCATACTCTTCAGCGGATAGAAAAAGCTCGCATAGTTTCAGGCCCGCTTCCAGTGCTTGACCAGTTTCCCTCCAACCATCCACGATCACTCGTTTGGCTTTTCGTCGGGCGCGGTTATCTCTCAAGCGAAGAAAACGCTTAATCTTCGGGTTCGCATGGCTTCGGAGCACAGAGGGGGGGAGATTACTCATAAACTTAGAAATAATCTGAAGAATGGAAATCGAACCGTAGCAGAGGTGAATCTTGTGACGATTAATTTTAAGTCACGTGCCTCTTTTATATATCAAGTCGCGAGGCATCGGGTCGTATTTTGAGTGCTTTCAATGGTGCAGAGGGTTTCAATGAGTGGATCAACGAGCGGAGTAATCCAATGCCGGGTGGTGGAAACACGCCGTGATCAGCGAGCATTTCTAAATCTTGAAAAGCATTTGTACCGTAATGATCCCAACTGGGTTCCTCCGATTTGGCAGGTGAGAAAGGAACTGGTGGGGTTCAAGCCTCACCCTTTTTACGATGATGCGGAATGTCGAGCATTTCTTGTTGAGGTGGACGGGCGGGTCACAGGTAGAGTCGTCGCCATTATCAATCACGGGCATAATCGCCTTTACAAGGAGAAAAGGGGATTCTTTGGATTTTATGAGTGCGAAGATCACCCGGAAGCCAGTCGTGTTTTGTTGACCGAGGCGAGTAGGTGGTTGGCCGAGCAGGGGATGACGGAAGTTCGTGGTCCCGTTCACCCAAGTCTGAACTATGAGGTTGGGCTTCTTGTCGAGGGTTTCGACTCACCTCCCACCTTCATGATCCCTCACAATCTTCCCTACTATGAACGGCTACTCACCGAGTTCGGTTTCGAGAAGACTCAAGATTTGTACAGCTACCGTGCCTCGGTCGATATGCTCGACTCACTCGATCCAAAATTGCAGTTTGTGATCGACGAGGCGACAAAACGTTTTAACGTGACCTGTCGACCGATCAGCAAAGCCAATTTCAAAAAAGATGTACGGGTCTTTCTTGAGATTTACAATCAATCTCTGCAGCAAACATGGGGTTACGTTCCCATGAGTGTCGCGGAAATTGACCATCAAGCGAAAGGGCTACAGTTCTTGATTGCACCGGACCTCACCAGCATCGCGGAGATTGATGGTCGCCCGGTGGGCTCTGGGTTTGGTTTGCTTGACTTCAATCCGATCATCAAGAAAATAGGCGGCAAGCTCTTTCCCTTCGGATGGTTTCATCTGTTGATGGGTAAGAAAAATCTTGAATGCGTGCGGATTATCAGTACCAATGTGCTTCCCGAGTACCAGAAGTGGGGCTTGGGGCTGGTCACGCTTTCTCGCCTAACTCCAGAAGTGCTTAAACACGGGATTAAGGTTGGTGAATTTTCATGGGTGTTGGAGAGTAACTCCCTTTCAAGGGGAACGATTGAGCGGGGCGGAGCGACTCGCAGCAAGATTCATCGCTTGTACGATAGGACACTCTCGGACCTATAAGATCAAAATGGTGAAACGTTAGAACAAAGAAATTCATGCGGTGAAGGATTCAGGGGAAATAACCTGCTCAAGAAAATTTTGACCGGGTATTCTCTAACAGCTTGTTGAAGCTTACGCTGAGCGTCCACCGCCCCTTTTTTGGAACTCTCGAGAACCCATGCCTCAAAGTAACGCTGTCATCACTGGAATGGGTGTTGTGTCTGCCATTGGGGTGGGATGCGAGAACTTTTTTGAAGGCCTGCTGCAGAAGAAGTCGGGTGTTACCTCTCTCCTCAACCGCGTGGACGACCGATGCGAATTTGATGGGACCCCTGAGCCGGCAGGCCTTTGGGTTGGAGCACCCATCCTGGACTTTCAAGCCAAGCAATTTGTAAAGCCTCGAAAAGCGATGAAGGTGATGTGTCGAGAGATACAAACCGCCTTTGCGGCTTCACTGATGGCGATTGAGGGGGCGGGTTTGGATGGCTTCATTCCTGCTACCGCAGAAAGTGTGATCAAGCCCCAAGATCTGGGAACCGTCTTTGGCAGCGAAATATTTTATGGGTCGCCACTCGAACTCTCTGATTCGATTCGGCCGTGTATTCAAGACGACGGGCAGATCGATACCAGTGCATTTGGGAATGCGGCAATGAAACAAATCATGCCTCTATGGATGCTGAAGTATCTACCCAACATGCCTGCTTGCCACGTCGGGATTCACCTGAATTCGCATGGCCCCAATAACTCGATTGTGTTGGGTGATGTTTCTGGTCCGTCTGCTTTGATGGAAGCCACTTCGTGTGTCGATCGAGGGACGGCAGAGGTGGTGCTGGGCGGAGGACCAGGGACGAGAGTCGGGACGACTCGTCTAAACTTTCGAGCAGATTACCCCATGGCTGAATCTTTTGATCCGGTTGAAAATTCCTCTCGGCCACATGATCCAACATCAACGGGTGTGGTTGGAGGTGAGGGAGCGGCTGCAATGGTCATCGAGCCGGCGGAATTTGCAAAACAGCGAGGTGTGCGACCTGTGGCGAGAGTGGTCTCCTACTCTTCAAGGTTTGCAGCTGCCAAGGGAATGAAGACACCGATGCGATGCAAGGAAACGAGTGACGTTCAAATGCGTAGCTCGACGAAAGCAATTCAGTCCGCTATCGAATCGGCGATGTCTGACGCTGGAATTGATTCTAAAGATCTTGGATTGGTCGTTTCTCATGGAACGGGTGATCCCGTTGCTGACGCCGCAGAGCAAGCAGCTACTGACGCGACGGTACCCTCCGTCCCCACCTTGGCAACAGTAGCATCGTTAGGGCACACGGGGGCTGGATGTGGGTCAATCGATTTGGTAGCGGGAGCGATGGCTCTTCATAGAAATCTTGTTCCTCCGACCCTTCATGACAAACGTTTGACCCCTGTTTCTCGTTTTGTTGACGAGCCGACTCGCCTACAGGGAGATCACGTCATGTGCATTTGTCATAACACAGAAGGGAATGCAACGGCAATTGTATTAGGACGTCCGTAAGTGCTTTTCAAATCTATCGCTGAACCGACAAGTAGTCGTTGATTTTTTTCGCCGATCTCAAATCGATTAAGCATGCGGTAAGTCATCAGGCCGTCTTGATGACCACTTTTCCCAACAGATTACCCGTTTGATGAAGTGTGGCATTTTCCTGTAACCGATGGGCCTCAGCGAGTTGGTTCATCGGGAATGTCGCTCCAATGTTCGCCTTGAGCTGTCGGTTTGCCATCCACTGATTGATTTCGTCAGCACACGCTCTCATCTCTTCTGGTGATGCTTTAAACATGACAAAACCAGTCACTGTGCATTCCTTGACATAGAAGGGTCCGACAGGGAAGACGGGTCTAGCATCCCTACCAGCCATGACAATCATGCGACCGCGTTCCGCCATTGATTCGATAGCGAGTTCAAAATCGGGTTCTCGTCGCGTCTCCCAGAATAGATTGACTCCGTTCGGTGCTATTTCTTTCAAACGGTCGGCAATGGATTCGTTCTGGTAATTAATGACCGTGTGCGCGCCGAGTGATTGGATGTAGTCACATTTCTCTTGTGTTCCTGCAGTGCTGATCACCTTGGCGCCGCTTGCGACTGCCATCTGAACAACCATCGAGCCGACTCCGCCACTACCGCCGACTACAAAAATCGTCTCGCCAGAGCGTAGTTTCCCTTCACGGAAGAGACCCAAATGCGCTGTTACACCGACCAGTCCGTTGGCGGCAGCTTCTTCAAAGGAGCTGGTTTCTGGAATGGGATAGCACCAGTGGGCAGCAACCGCGATCTTCTCCGCGGTTGTTCCTTGTAGTCCAAGTAATCCTTGGTTGGTGCACCAAACACGATCACCAACCTGGAAATCGGTAACCTGATCACCTACGACTTCCACGATCCCTGCAGCATCGCAACCTAGGACATAAGGACTGGGTAATTCAGAGGCGACTGCACCGCTACGGATGTACGTGTCAATGGGATTCACGGAGGTGGCATGAACACGAATCAAGAGATCCTCGGGTCCACATGCGGGTTCGGGAAGCTCACCAATCTTGATGACTTCAGGTGAACCGGTGGTTTCAATGTATGCAGCCTTCATTGCAGCTCATGGGAAAGGTGTTTCGCGGGAAAGTTCGCTAAAGATCTCTTTGGGTGGTAACAGATCGATCACATCCCGTTCTCTTGCAGGCGTGGCGTTGTATCTCTCCAGATAAGTGGATTCCTCTCGCCGATTTAACGGAAAGTGACGGCGAGCCGCTTCTTCGCTCCAAGCTCTTAAGGTAATGGTTTCAAGTAACGCATCGCCGTTGGCAATGAGATCAAGGATTTCCAGTGTTTTGTCTGGAATGACCAATCTCAGGTTGGATAACTCAGCGTTGGAGATGGGGTCTGGCCGATCCACTCCTCCAATCCAAAATGAACGACGTCGGTTCGAACTGTTGTTGTTTAACGAATTGCGAGGTGTGCCACCGAAGACCATCGCGGCGATTGTTCCAAAATAAGTGTCGGAACTTTCCGGGAATCGCTCTCGCATCCGAGCAAGATGCTTAATGGTTGTTTGCTGCCCATCCCGAACACGGTCTCTGACAATCTGTTCAAGTGCAAAGTAGATCAATTCAGTGGCTTGATCATCAAGCTTCAGGGTTGAACGCCTAGAAATTCCGATTTGCGTCTGCTCAATTGCCTGCTCGATTGCTTTGTTGCGAGCCAATGCGTCGCTAGATGTGATGGCATCTCTAATCTCCGCAGGTAGGCTTTGTGACCAGACGGCGTAGATTTGCATTGTATTGAGTAGCATTTCCGAATCGGGTTGCGACTGCACAGCAGCGGCAGTCTGCCTCACGGACTCCTGATCTTCTGGACTCAAAGCGTTGAAGCGATCCCACCTTAGGTTGAGCTGTCGAAGTTTTTCTATGGGAAGCTCCTCGACTTTGGCTTCTCGATCGATCAATGGTGTCTCGCGGACCGCGTTGGGATTTTCTGGAACGAATTCATCAATTTCTCTACCCGCTGACACCATCAATGACCAATTTTTTGAGGACGACAGGAGTCGCATTAACTCGATGTCCCCTCCCCTCAGGTAAGCGTCAAGATTTTCCGCGATGGCAAGATCCTCCAGCTCATTCTGGTATCGGTGCTGTTTCCAGGCTCGGGAAAATCCATAGGCACAGCCAATACCCATCAAAGAAAACCCTAGAATCAGGAAAGGCCACTTCAGGCCACTGAATGACCACGATTTGGCGGGAGCAGATTGTTCAATATCTGCAACGGCAAGCTCAAGGGTGGATTCCACCAGATTCAAGCTCGGTGCTGAATCAGGTAGTTCATCAAGGAGATCCCATCCGGTCTGAAGTATTTTGAGACGCTCTCTCAGTCCCTCGTTTTGGACGAGCCGATTTTCCAGGTTCACTTCCTCTTCACGTGAAAGCTCGCCATCCAGATAGGAACTGAGCAGTTCATCATCCGGATCGATAGGTGTGTCATCTAAAATTGAGGAAACACTCATTCTGCATCACCCCCACTAGACTTTTTCGGTTCACCCGAGAATTCAACGTCGTTCGGAATCACTCCCGATTCAATGTACGATTCCAGCAATTCCCGTAGATTCACTCGAGCACGACTCAATAAGGATTTGACTGCTTTGGTGGTCAATCCCATGGTCTCCGCAATTTCCGCGTAACTCATGTTCTCAAATCGGGAAAGCATCAATGCCATTCTCTGACGCTCACTCAGTGCTTCAACGGCCGCACGAACAACCTCAGCCCTTTCCGAATGTTCAACGATACGAGTTGGCATCATGCCACTTGCATCTAGGGCTGTCGCTGCAAGGAGCTGGGGTCCGCTTGGTGAATCCTGTGGTCTTGGGGCGTCCACTTCGCTGACCTCGTGACGTCTCCCCAAAGAACGGGCGGCATTTCTCGCTACATTACCGGCAATGGTGAACAACCAAGTCGAAAATTTTGCACCCGCCTCATAAGTCTTTCTCGCTCTAAAGACTCTCATGAACGTTTCTTGAGCCAGATCTTCAGCCATATCGCGTCTTGGACCAATCGTGTGCATCAGCCGAACAAGTCGCGACTCATACCTCTTCATCAGCTCAGCAAAGGCTCCCGCGTCATCCTCTCGTTCGCGCAGCATCACCCTCACATCCTGGGCGGATTGTTGGTAACGCAGAGCGGTGGATTCACTGACTGCCAAGAGAATGATCACCATCATGATAAGAAGGTTGAGATTAACTCTCGTATTCTAACGTCTATAACCACCATGGCGAGTCGAAGTTTCGGCGGTTCCGATTACGAGATCCAGATTAAGGGATTTGAATCACGCTGCACTGAGAGGCTCCAGTAAGATGGAGTTGAGAATTAAGCAAGGATTTCCGAAATCACATTTCCGTAGTCTCTTTCCAGACGCTGATGCCCGGGAACATGTAATCGGTGCGGATGCAGTCCAAGCTGATGCATGATCGTTGCATGCACGTCCGTTACATAATGAGGGTTTTCTTCCGCGTGGAACCCGATTTCATCGGTCGATCCATGTACCGTGCCCCCACGGATTCCACCCCCAGCCATCCACACGCTGAAGCCGTAGGGATGATGGTCTCTGCCATCTGAGTTTTGGGAACCGGGAGTTCGTCCAAATTCAGTTGCAAAGACGACGATGGTTTCGTCGAGTAAGCCACGCTGTTTAAGATCGGTTAGAAGTCCTGCGATGGGGCGATCCACTTGCATTGCAAGTTCGGAGTGCCTTTTTTTCAAGCCCGAGTGTTGGTCCCATGCTCCAGCTGCTCCGTCGCCATGCATGATTTGGATAAATCGCACCCCTTTCTCGACGAACCTTCTGGCAGCTAATAATTGCTCACCGAATGGGCGTGTCTCGTTTTGATCTAAACCATAGAGTTCATGGGTTTTTTTGCTTTCCGTGTCGAACCGGATGATGTCAGGGACCGCGGTTTGCATTCGGTAAGCGAGCTCGTAGGACTTGATACGAGCGGCTAAGGCTTGATCACTTGGATATTGTTCTCCACTGATTTGATTAAGTTGCCTGATTAAGTCGAACTCTGCTTTTTGAGCTGCCGCGTCCAAGTCACCCTGTGGCTTTGCAAATTGCAATGGTTCCTTAGGGTCGACCTTCAGCGGAACCGAATCATAGGCGGGGCCAAGATAATGTCCGTCACGTTTGTCAAAAAATCGGGGGCCCATGCAGATGAACTGGGGTAGGTTTTCGTTCAGCGTGCCGAGTCCATAGTTGACCCAGGCTCCGATCGTGGGTACCCGCGGATCCAGCATGTGCCGGCCTGAATGAAACTGCACCTGAGCTCCGTGGTTGTCATCAGTCGTCCACATGGAACGAATGATCGAAAGGTCATCCACTTTGGAGCCAATGTGGGGAAACCAATCGCTGATTTCGATTCCACTTTCTCCGTAAGGTTGATAGCCGACTTGAAGTGGATAAATCTTGTTGCGTTGTTGACCGTTTGCATCGTTAACGACCACCACTCGAACACGCTTTAGTTTTTCGGAAGTCTGTACACCTGAGTAGGGCGTTTCAGAGATGGTTTGGCCTGCAAATTGATTGAGTGCAGGTTTTGGGTCGAAGCTTTCCATATGGCTGACACCGCCACGCATGAACAGCCAGATAACACTCTTTGCTTTTGGCGGAAAGTGGGGTTGTCCTTCGGGGAGATGTGTTGAATCTGCTCTAGCTTTTTCCCTTGCGATCATTGATGTCAGAGCCGTTCCGGCGATGCCTGTATTGGCGCGAAGGAACAGGCGTCGGTTGGATGACGTCTCAAACATTTTGATGTTCTTCAAGCTGGGTTGGGAATCTGGAAATAAAACGCAAAGGTGCCGACTGGGATTGAAAGTCAAGCGTTCTGATCGATTCGAAACACCGCTTCGACTTGGATTCTAGCGGATAGTAATGAATTCGTGATGGTTCAGGATCACGTGCAATAGCCGTTCCCTGGCCTCTGTTTCCGTCATTGCTTTTGGATTGGCATCTGTCGCTTGTGGGTGCATTAAAGCGGATAGGAAATCACTGGAGGTTTCAATCTCTTTGACGTTCGCAGGTCGAGCTAGTAGGTTCTGAAAAACCAGCTCGATAAACTCCTTCCTACTCAAGCCTGGATGCTCTTCTTCCATGATCTGATTGAGTGCTTTGGCGGCAGAGAGTGAAATCCTACTATTGACCAGTGCTAGGGCTTGCTGTGGAACAATACTTTCACTTCTACGATAACAGGCTAGGACGTTTGCATTATCAAATGTTTCCAGGAATTCATCTTTGACATCTGGAGAATGCTTCAAGTAGATGCTGCGGCGTGGGGGTTGGTGATTGTGGTCCAAGCTCGCACCACCAATCGTCATGTCAAGTTGATTGGCGAGTGATAGCAGGCTATCTCTGAGGAGTTGAGACTCCATACGCTTCGGATTCATTCGCCAGTAAAGTGAATTGTCTAGATCGAGGCGGTGAGTTTGAGGGTCCGCGCCGAGGCTGGAGGAGGTTCGCTGGTAGGCTTTGGATGTAACAATGATGCGGTGCAAGTGTTTCAAGCTCCACCCCGACTCCATCAGCTCCAACGAGAGGGCATCAAGAATGTCTTGGTGTTTTGGTGGTGTTGCTCTCAGGCCAAAATCGAAGACGGATTCCACCAATGGCTGTCCGAAGTGTCGTAACCAGACGTGATTCACTGCCACTCTGGCGGTGAGTGGATTCTTTTCGGAGGCTATCCAGTTGGCTAAAGCACTTCTTCTACCTGTGCTTGTTGATGGATAGATCGCTGGATAATTGATTTCTTTATCGGCCGGCGTCTCCAATGCTTTCCGACTCGCTTTAAATGAGGTGTAGGAAATAGCCTGTGGCTGTGATTTTTGCAATGCTGAGAGTTTTGCCTCTTCCTTACGAATGGCTTCACTTACATCGCGACTTGACTCAGCCCCCTGAAGCTTGATTTCGGCGATCTTTAATTCTTGCTGTCGTTGAGCTGCAAGCAGTCTCGCGTCAGAGATGATCCTCGGATCCATTGCCACCGCTTGAGAAGAAGCTTGTCTTCCTAAGTCTTTTTTAGAGTTAGCGGATTGTGTAGCGGTGTCCGCATGGATCGTTGCTTCGATGGAGATCCTTTCACGGTTTAACTTCTCAAGCTTGGCTTCTGCGATTCGCAGTTTCTTCTCAGCACTCCAGCCGCCTGGTTTATAATTTTCAGGAGTTTTCAGTTCCGTTTCTTTGGGGAGCGATTCTAGAGTTAACTCGTCAAAAGAAACGGTAGAGTCAAAGCCTGATAGCGAGAAGTTTCCACTTAGTCTTTCGGGATATTGATAAGCAATAACTAGACTGCCATCGAGCCAGACATTGATCAGATCATCTTTCAAAGCGAAGCGAAGATGGTAACGTTTTCCCTCCTCGATCTTGTGGCTCTTGCGACCATTTGCCGGGTAATCGGATTGACCGTTTCGCGTTGATGCAACTTGAATTTTCGGGCCGGGTGCATGCGCGCTGGTGTAGACGAAATTACTGTTCTTTTGATCGTCAGATTCATCGAACCGAAAGGTGACCGATCTGTATGTCGTTCCGCCCGTGTGTGTGTAGTAGCAGTTGGCTTCGAAGTTTTTAGGAATTTCTTGTTTGAGTCTCGCATAATGTGTGTCGCGCGTGGCTACCTTTTGATGCAGCATCCCGTCGCTGATTTCCCAGTTGTCTCCGACAAGATCCCAACGTTCCTCATTCAGTTCGTCAAAGGTTTCCACCAGTTTGAAATCTTGTAGATCATCTTGACTCGTCGCTGGCTGTTTCGATTCCTGTAACTTCTGTTGGTCTCTTTCGATTCTAACTGCTGCTAATTCCTTTTCCGCGTCAGCAATCTGTTGATCAAGATTGGCAAGTTGGTCAGCCAGTACGTGACCGCGTGTTCCAGGAGCGAACGCGAACGGTGGTAGGGAGACCGTTCGGATCTCTTCTTGTTGCTCCGAAAAGATCTCTGGAATTCCTGCTTCAATCGCATGACTCAGGTCAGGATTTTTCGGGTCTCCCTTTTGATGCAGGTGGGTCACCGCATCGAGATGGTCGTCAAAGACTCGTGGTAAACCATCTGACTCAAAATCGGTTGTACCCGGTACTGGATCCAGCCGGACCTGATGAGGTTCGAAGATTGCCCTCATGCGATAGTAATCGACGTGGGTGATGGGGTCATATTTGTGGTCGTGGCATTTCGCGCAATTCATGGTTAAACCAAGAAAAGCTTTGCTCGTATGTTAAATCGTGTTATCGAGCCACGTGGTTCGGTTGAACAGATAATAATTTCGCGCCAAGAAACCCGTTGCCGCGAGTACGGATGGATCGGTGGGCGAAATCTCATCACCGGCAAGCATTTCTTGAATCATTCGGTTGTATCCCTTGTCTTCATTGAGGGAATGAATGATCCAATCTCGCCAGTGCCATATGTGCTTCTGACTGTTTCGAAGTTGTTGGCCTAAGCCGTACCAGTCGGAGTATCTCCAGATATCCATCCAATGTCTTGCCCAGCGTTCTCCGTGATGTGGGTTGCTCAGCAGTTCATCCACTATTTCAGGAATCGTTCGATGATCGAGAAGTTGTTGAGCATTGGGAGGTAGACCAATGAGATCAAGATAGAGTCTTCGGATTTGTAGTGTCTTGGGGGCGGGCGGTTGAGGTTCAATTCCGAGCTCGGCATGTTTTTTGGCGAGCAATACGTCTATCAGATTATCTTGTTCCTCTGATGATACAGTTTGCGATGGCTTAATCGGCTGGAAGGCCCAATGATCTCGTGGACCGACGGGTATCTTTTCTTTCGGAGCTACCGCACCCTGTTCGATCCATTGCAGCAGAGTCGCAATTTGATCGGAGTTCAAAGCGGATCCCTCGCCCTCTGGTGGCATTCGATCATCTTCGGAGGATAACACTCTCTGAAGAATCTGGCTCATGGACGGATCGTCGAGGTCGATCACCGAACCGCTGGATCCTCCTCGCTTCATGAGTTCAAGGGTGTCGAGCCGAAGATCAGATTCCTGCTTCAGTGCCCCGTGGCACGAGTAGCATTTTTCCGCCAGCAATGGCTTGATCTCACTTAGATAATCAATGCCCCATGTCGATGACGACTGAATCATCGAGAAAAAGCAAATCAGAGCGAGTGTGGATCGATACAAGGTCTCGGAGTCCGCTGGGAAGGCTAATGGCTCATCGCAAATCAAATCATTTGCAGTGCAAGAGTATGATCGATTTTGTTGGCGTAATCCATGTTTTGAAGGTTATCTCGGGATTGATCCTGAGAACTTCGATCGCTCTGAGCATTTTTTCGGGATGTTGCCCAGCTTTCAGATGATCTGCTCAGCAGCTTGGGTCTTCTCAACGTAGTCTTCCCTAATCGGACTGAAGACATCCATCACCACCACCGGACCTCCCTCGGCAATGGCACGATGCGGTACATTTGGCGGGATCAAATACATCTCTCCCGGCCCGATCGCTCTGGTTTCTTCTCCAATGGTCAAACGCAGGGTGCGCTCAGCACGATTCCACCTTGCTCGTGAGGGTGATCATGAAGTGGAATTTCTGCGGATTCCTCCATTTCCACGTAAGAGAGCATTAAGTTCTCTCCGTGCGGGGTTCTTAACCGACAACCTGGAGCAACGTTAAGAGTGGGTTGTTTATTCAGATCGATAAAGGGCATGGTTTGTAAATGGGTAAGAATGAACGGTGTGGATATTTTGTGACTCAGGTCACGGGATTGGCTGCAAGGAGCTCTCTCTAGTCCTCAGTAAGCATAGCAGTCGCTTGGCTTAAACGCTTGGACTCGCATCGCTGGTTTTTTCGCAGCATGATATCGAAACAGGTGTCAGGGTTATCCCGCGATGATGAATACTCGAAACGGCTCCAATCAAAAGGGGAAGTACGCCGCCGAGCAGGAATGGTTTAGACTGTCGTGCGTGGGGTGGAGTGATAAATATAAGATCCGTGCAACAGCGAAACGATAACATGTGGATTCGAAAACTTTTTTTTAGGTCGGTGATTCTGTTCAGTGCAGCAGGTCTCGGGTTTGCAGCCAATCAATCACTGGCAGCCGATACGGGTGATGGTGACAGTGATCAAGCGTCGTCTAGTGCTTCGCAGCTGAACGTTGTTTTTGTTTTATGCGATGATCACCGTTATGACTGTTTGAGTATTGAAGGGCATCCCTTTCTGGAGACACCGCATCTTGATCAGTTGGCTAGGGACGGAGCCTTGATGTCCAAGGCCTATGTCACGACGTCTCTCTGCTCGCCAAGTCGCGCGTCCATATTGACTGGGCTTTACGCTCATAACCACCGAGTGGTTGATAATTATCATCCGGTCGAGCAGTCCCTGGTTTTCTTTCCCCAGCAGATGCAAAAAGCAGGATATGAAACTGCTTTTTTTGGGAAGTGGCATATGGGCGGGGATGTGGATGATCCTCAGCGTGGCTTTGACCATTGGTTGGCATTCAAAGGACAAGGAACGTATTGGCCAGACGGTCATGGAACGACCCGCGAAGTTCCTCAGACGACCTAGGACGGGTTCAATCTCAATGGAAAGCGAGTGCCACAGAAGGGCTACATTACCGATGAGTTGACCGACTATGCAATCGACTGGTTAAAGGATCGAGAAAGTGATCAGCCGTTCTTCATGTACGTGAGCCACAAAGCTGTGCATGCAGATTTTGTTCCAGCCGACCGTCACCGAGGAAAGTACGATGCCGAACCGCTTCCCATCTCCATTCCATCGGTTGAGGAGATGGATCGTGGTGATTTACCGATGTGGGTTCGTAATCAGCGAAACAGCCGCCACGGAGCGGATTTTGGCTATAACCTAGAAGGGTTTTCTCCGGAGGTCTACTATCGACGGTACTGCGAGTCTTTACTCGCGGTGGACGAAAGTGTGGGGCGGCTACGTGAGACGCTCCGAGATCTGGGCCTGAGCAAAAAAACCGTGTTTGTCTACATGGGGGATAATGGTTTTCAATTTGGTGATCATGGGTTAATCGATAAGCGGACTGCTTATGAGGCGAGCGCAAGAGTTCCTTTGATTGTGGCAGCTGAGGGCGTGATACCCAGTGGGCAGCGACTGGATGATGTGATTGGCAATATTGATATTGCTCCCACGATTCTGGATGCAACGCAATCTCCAGCCTTAGAAGATTCGGATGGGCTGAGTTTCTGGAGTGCTTTGACTGGGGAGCAGGGTGATTACACCGCTAGGGAGTCGCTGCTTTATGAGTATTACTGGGAGAGAAACTACCCACATACGCCGACCCTGCATGCTGTGCTCGGAGGACGCTGGAAGTACATTCGATGCCACGGACTTTGGGATCGTGATGAACTTTATGATCTGGAGAATGATCCTCAAGAGCTTCGTAATTTGATTGACGATCCCAAGCAGGTTGACCGTATCAAGAAGATGAATCAGCAGCTTTGGGAATTGTTGTTCGACAGCAATGGCCGCGAGATACCGCTACTCGAGGATCGAGGACCTACTTTTCCTTGGCGTCATCCTGACGAGTCACCGCAAGCAGGTTTCCCGTCAGGATATTTTAGGACCAATGAATACGGCAAGTGAGTGAGTTCTTGCAGCGAACAGCAAGGTGGTAGACGAAGCGTCGATGTGTAAACACGTCGAATTGAGTTGAGTTCGCAGCAAAGCTATTCCGGGATGATTTCGCCGCGAATGAGATCTTCGAACTGTTCCCTTTGCCGGATCAGTTTCGCCTCACCGTTTTCGATAAGCACTTCGGCTGCTCGCGTCTTACTGTTGTAATTGCTCGCCATGACAAAGCCGTAAGCGCCGGCGTTTTCTAGTACGATAAAGTCGCCCACTCGCGGCGCGGGTAGCTCTCTTGAATCGACGTATCCGCCTTCACGCTGCGTAAAAATATCCCCTGACTCACAAAGGGGGCCACCGACCACTACTTGAAGCTGTTCGCGGTCCGCGGCGTCTCCTGATTTTGCGGCAACAGAGGGCGGATGGTAGGACCCCGACAGGCGGGGGCGGGGGAGAGCGGGAAGGCCGTCGGCCTCCGAGGCTCAGAGGGGGTCTGCCAT
>JAAXIK010000067.1:0-323 GCA_012270385.1 Rubripirellula sp.
TTCTTTTATCATCTATGACCCTATAGGGACCTTGTCGGTTATGTAAGACAGAATCGTCTTCTGTTGTACAGTGTCGCGTTCTACTTGACAGGCTTGAGATGGAATCCTGATGAATGTCTGAACCGCGAATTCTGGATCCATCGAATAACAATGCATCGCAAATCCATGTGGCAGGCGGAGCACCGCCAAGCCGGTATGCGAGAATATGCGAGGAACACCGCGCGACAAAAAATCCAAACACCGGTCATTACGGCATTTGGCTTTAAATGTCTCGGCCTGACCAGCCCAAAGGTAGCGGCAGAGGGACTCGAACCACACACCCG
>JAAXIK010000067.1:333-2237 GCA_012270385.1 Rubripirellula sp.
TACCGTTTTCATTTCGCCCTAGAGACGAATCGAAAGGCCGAAATATAGCAAAAGTTTGCCAACTCATCTAGTGACCCGCCCACTAATCCCGAAAACCCGCTCAATTTATCGCTCGGATAATACGGGTAGGCTGGCTCGCAGGGATTAGATCCAGGCTGCAATCATACAAAATTGGGCAGGATCCAAAAGCTTTGGTTGAGATTTCTTGCTCCCCGCCTCTCCATCGTAGGCAGCAATCAAGGCGATTGCCTCCCCGCTCAGGGAGCTACAATGAACGGAAAACGACAGCTATGGAAGTTTCCTCACTATCTCTGGCACGCTGAGGAACCTGTGCCTTGAACGATTACTGAGAAACATCCTCCAGGAAATAAATTATCGTAATTCCGGATGCGAGATTCACTTCCAACACGCTAAGTCGGTCCATGGAATGCAAACGCACAAAAGCCAGCCCGTCTTCATCTTTTCTCTAATAGCAAGTGAAGTGGGATCCCGATTGCCGTGGAGCAATCCATCGACTCAGCAACCCATGGCTTAAGATCCGAACGAGGATCAATCCATGAAAAGCATACGACAGCTGGTTGTCCCACCTTCTCATCGCTTACACTTTGCATCTACTTAACCTCCCCATAGGCAGAATCCTGATGAACAAGATCCTTCAAGCGGAACCTCTTTCGATACCTGATACCCCTTCCCTGAGGTTTCTACCCGAAGGCCCGATGGCACTTTCGGACAGCTTGGTTTCATGGGTGGGAATTCAACATGGTTCTGAAAGCACCGTGGGAAGTTTGAACCTTCTGGATCTGAAAACGAATACGAATCAATCGTTTGAGTTGCCCGGTAGACCAGGGTTTGCATTCCCCACCTCAAAAGAGAACCTCTTCGTTGTCGGCTGTGAGCGGTCTTTGGGGCTGTTTGATCTCAGCGACGGTTCCTGGAATGTTCTCATTGATGGAGTAGATGCCGGCGTCGATAACACGATCATTAATGACGGCTGGGCCATTGGAAGTCAGCTTATTTTTGGCACGAAGGATCTTGAGTTTGCAACCAAAAAAGCAGGACTTTATCTTTATCATGGCCCTCCTAATGAACTTGTCCAACTTCGATCCGCCCAAATTTGCAGCAACGGAAAAGTTCTGCTTACCGACGATCAAGGGCGACATCGGCTTTTGGATATCGATTCACCGACTCGGCAGTTGGTGAGCTATCCCATCGATCTGAAAACGGGCCAACTTGGGGATGCAGAGGTGGTGATCGATTTCACCGGTGATCCAGCAGTACCCGACGGGGCAGTTTTAACGCCCGATGGAACAGGTATCGTGGTTGCGATGTTCCGTCCCGAGGTTGCTGAATTTGGTGAAACCCGTCTATACGATCTCCAGACAGGGAATCTGCTCACGACTTGGCAAACCATGGGTTCGCCCCAAAACACCTGTCCTGCGTTTGTTCGTGTGGACGGGAAACTGAAATTGCTGATCACCACCGCGGTTGAGCATATGAGCGATGAGGCGCAGCATCAATGCCCTAATGCGGGACGGATTTTCATTGCAGAGACAGATCTTCATGATCCTGGCAATGACCTGACAACAAGATTCACACTCTCTTAGAGCATGACATTTATTTAAAGTGACTTCTTGGTCTCAGTTTTAAATTTCTCCGATCGCAAACCCGAGGAAAAGTATTTCGGCATCCACGGAGCCTCCCTCTGCTGAACACGACGCTCACGGTCCGCCAAGAATTCGTCCCTCGTCATTCCAAGATGGAAATCTTGTGGTGACTGAAGCATCAGCCGCCAACCTGAATTGGTCTGACGTCGTAATTGATCAGCACGCTGGTGAATGGATAAAAACTCAGTGGACGACAAGTCATTCGGATAGGTATCGAGGTCAATAAATAGGTTGGGTGAG
>JAAXIK010000243.1 GCA_012270385.1 Rubripirellula sp.
GGGGTGAAGAGAGAGATTGCTCGAATGGTGTTGGCTGACTGAGTTGGGCTTGGTGCAGGATTAGGGCGATTCCAGCATTGCCATCGTAAAGTCCTAATCCTGCATTGGCTAATTGCATTTTTCCATGCTCTTCTAAGACATTGAGGCCAATCCAACTTGATCCGTGGGCTTCAGAGAAGTGTGATCGAGATTGAATGCGTGCGATTATTTTTTCGGCGGTATTTTGGAAGAGCTGTGGTCGCTCCCAGTCATTGATCGTCGAGGTATCAGTTCTTTTTTCTCCTTCTAGTGATCGGTCGCCTGGGCCTGTTGCCGATGCAAATTGGCAGGATGCTCTAATGAGTTCGATCTGATAGTCAATCCATTCGGGATTGAGTCGTTCCAGTCGTTGTTTCGCAATATCCACACCACATCTAAAAGGGAGAGCGGTTCCATTGCTCAACCTCATGGCATCCTGCCCGCAAGGGATCAGAAACATAGGGATTTCATCTTTAAATAGCATTTTGGCTTCTTCATCGATAAGCTTCCAGGCCATGGGGAAGCTCTTCTCTTTAAGCAGGGATGTTTTTAGAAATTCAATTTTGATCGACCTTGTGATTCCATCTGTAAGGTGTCTTGGGTTTAGGAGATCTTGCCTGAGTCGTTCGTATATCCTTGTGGGTCTATAGATTGGGCGTGTCAAGCAGCCTTGAAATGAGTGAATCAATCCTTGAAAGTAGTCTTTTTTCTTTAGGATGTAGCTGATGGCCTGGCGAAAGCCATCTGTAATGAACTCCGTATAATCATAGGGATGTTGAAGTGTTTCACCAAGGAAGACTTGGTTCTGGCTCGTCTTTTGTGTACTGCTCATGCCGCTGGCGTCTCTAAGTTCGCCGTGTTTTCCTTCCGTATCCCAGAGTGGGAGTAGCCCACTGCTGACCACTGATTCTTCGATTGCTAGCTCGATATAGTTTTTGCCGAAATCGTCGGAATTCTCTATTAGGTCGTAAAAACCTGGATAAAACAGTGTATCTGTGTCAACAATGACGGGTTGGTCGCCGCAAGCGATTAAGTTTTCATGGTGGATATCATTTGTTCTTGTGATGTACAAGAGTGCGGCAAGCTGTCCGCAATGCTTGTAGTAGGTCTCTACCTGTTGCTTTGATCGACATTCTTTGTGCGAAATAAGTTCGGCCCAGCCATAGTGTTCATCACAGGTCAGGCATGCCGGTGTTTTCAGGGAGATTCCTTCTGGATCTTTCCTGAGTTCGTCTAGAGTGGACGACAATTTCTGGAGTAGTGATATGTCGCGAGGCTTGTAAATCAATCCAGATCCATTATCAAGCCAGAGCCTTTTGACAAATTGTTTGCCCGAATGTGGATCGGACAGGCCGTCATCTATTTCGATGATCTTTGGGTTTGAGCTAATGGCAATTATCTTGTGTAACTTGTTTTTGTCGGCGTGAAAACGCTTGAGAAAGAGACTCGTGTCATTAACCCAGCATTCAATGCTTTCGGCGATAAGGCGTGCCAGTGCACAATGCTTGGCAAGCAGATTTTTTTATCCATTCTCTTCAATAAGCCATTGAGAAAAACTTGTGTTCTTCTGCTCTTCTTGGTCGCTCAGTTGTGCTAGCAGCTTTTTAGTGCGTCTGAAAAGGGCGTTGCATAATCGCTGTTGCATCGACCATAAGTGCCTGACAAGATCATTGAACGCTGGATCGGCGAGTTGACTGAGTTCTGCTTGTGTGCAGGCTGCCTGAAGTCGGCGGACTGCTATGGCGCAGCTATGGCTGTGGATCGCAGTAGCGTTGTCGAGGTCGTCGGGGATGATTTGCAATCCGTGAGGAATTTGATTGCATCCGGCTCTCTGTCTCCGGATTTAATTTGTGTGGCGTTTTTGTAGGCTTGATCGAGGCTCGAGAAAAGACTTTCTAAGGTCGAAGTCCAAGTTTGTTGCGTGATAGGTATGGCGCTATGTTTTGGATTGCCAAGGGGAAGGGATTCGTAGCTCTCTGCGTTTGACCATTTGAGGTATTTTTCGGCAATAGATCTGTCGGTCGAAATGATTTTCTTGAATTCTTCTGTTCTCGTTATCGCTGTGCGATCATCCTCTAGGGCAGTATAGAAGTCGTTTGGATGTTTGGCTCGCTCCTTTAGGGATTCCGACTTGAGAGCAATATCTCTGCAAAGTTGGTTGTTGTCCGTCGTCCGCAAATCGCTTGCACGTCAGGGTTAGGTTTGTCTTATCTGGCGT
>JAAXIK010000115.1:0-2087 GCA_012270385.1 Rubripirellula sp.
GGGCAATCGCCTCCACTCTACCTGATGATCCTGCAAGAGATCTTCAGTCTGCTCGAACTCGCATCATCGAACAACTGCGATCCGATCGTGCTTGGCAATCGAAAACTGCGGCAGTTTTCAAAATCGACTACGACCAACTACCCATGCCGGATGTTATCTCAATTTTACCCAAGGATGAAAAGGTTCGACTGAAACCCGCTTCAGCATCAACCGAATCACTTCGCCTCACGGAACGCAGTTTGAATTGGGGACTCGAAGGTTACGGAGCAGACAATTCACCCGACGAAGCCAAACTTGCACCATTAATCCGCTCAACCGGTGTTGGCGGAGGAAGTATTGACATTGATCTCGATGGTCGGCCGGACCTCATGATCATGAACGCGGCAGGCAGTATGCTGGAGCTCGACTCGAAACCCAACAACCTCCTTCGAAATGTTGGCGGGCACTTTACAGACATCTCAAAGGTTACCGGTGTAGGGCACACAGGATTTGGTCAAGGAGTTGCCATCGGAGATTTCAACGAAGATGGATTTCCCGACCTCTTTTTCGCCAATCTTGGATCGAACCGTTTACTCCGAAACAATGGTGATGGATCGTTCACAGACTGCAGTGATCACTTGGTAGGTGATCTGGAAGCGGCTTGGTCCTCTTCTGCATCCTTCGTCGATATTAATAACGACTCGATCACGGATTTATTTGTAACCAATTATTGCAAGCCGGTTGAGAACATTGTCACTGCCTGCCCGGACGACGAGGGCAAACCTGGACCATGCCATCCGCTCCGCTTCCCAGCGGATGTAGACATGGTCTTTCAAGGAAAGCCTGATGGAACCTTTGTAAATATCACAGACCGATGGATTCAATCTCTATTACCCGGGCGTGGTCTCGGAATCGTATCAGGCCAACTGGTCAAAGAGCAGCTGGGTATTTTCGTTGCAAATGACATGTCGCGTAACGCCTACTACACAAGAGGTGGTGACGATGGATTTGGCTTAACAGAATCTGCGGGACTGAGAGGAGTAGCTCTCGATGGGATGTCGAGAGCTCAAGCATCAATGGGAATTGCAAGCTGTGATTTCGACCACGATGGCGATTTGGATTTCTACGTTACCGGTTTCGGACGTGAATACAACGTCTACTATGAGCAAGTCGCCCCTGGCCTCTGGAAAGACGAGACCAGTCGTTTAGGATTGGTAGAACCTACCTTACCCTTAATTGGATTTGGTGCCCAACCCATTGATATTGATAGCGATGGTGTTGAAGAGATCATTGTCACCAACGGACATATCGGTGATTTTGACAGTCCTGATGTCCCAGACTACGACCTACCACTGCAAATTTTCAGGCGTAATCAAGAAGGAAAATTCGATCTTCTCGACGATGATCCTTGGGGTGAATATTTCGAGCTACCGCATGTTGGGCGTGCATTATGGACATCGGACATAAACGTCGATGGTCGGAATGATGTCTTCATCACCCACATGAACGAACAGATTCGACTGTTATTGAATGAGAGCACCGATACAAACCACCGAATCGGATTTCGACTCGTCGCCACAGACTGCAGTCGTGACGCCGTAGGTGCAGTGGTTCGCTTTACCGTTGGAAATGAACCCCGGACCGCGTGGAGGCGATCGGGAGAGGGCTACTTTTGCAGCAATGAAAACACGTTACTTACTGCCCTCAGTGAACACCCCGTCGTCACTGAAGTCGAAGTGACTTGGGCAGATGGCACAAAAGATAATTTCGGAACCTTAGATGCGGATCATTGCCATCTGCTGGTTCAAGGTTCCGAGAAAGCTTTTCAGTTAAGCAGCTATTCCACTGTCGAAGAATAATCATGGAGAGGCAGGCGGCCAGGGTTAGCCGCCTTCAGCCATCGACCAAGTCATTCATGTGTTGACACTGAAGAGCATCTCCTCCACTGATAGGAAGAGGCACTAAACGTCCTACTTTTTTTGAACCCAGATGTTCCGAAAGACGACAGGATTGCCGTGATCCTGAAGGAACAGTGAATCCATCGCGGGGCCTTCTTGGTTACGACCCGGTGTTCCATGTGCCAATTCGCGATTGTCGTGAATGAGCAC
>JAAXIK010000115.1:2097-9051 GCA_012270385.1 Rubripirellula sp.
CCATTGTGACGAACCGTTACTCTAGCGTTGGCAGTTTTCGCAGCATTCGAGTCATATCTTGCGGCAGTAAAATCAATATCGTAGGTCTGCCAAGTCAATGGAGGGAAGCACATATTCACATCGGGCTCGGAGATCGAATAGATCCCACCACACTCGTTGTCCTTGCCTTCAAGGCCGAATGAATCCAGAACCTGTACTTCATAACGACTTTGAACATAGACACCACTGTTACCGCGAGCCTGCCCACGAGCCTCTGGCATGAAGGGAGTTCTAAACTCCAAGTGCATGTGATGGTCCCCCAATTTTTCCTTGGACCACACATTGGTGGCTCCCAACCATTTACCATCCACCAACTTGGCGTCATTAAATTGGTCCACCCCGTCACCATCAAAGAGAACGGTCGCTCCCTCGGGCGCCTTCTTACCGAGTGTAGGGCTCTTGCGGTTCACCTTCTTCATGACACCAAGAAGTTGTCCGTCGTATTCGACGCTGAACTGCCCCTCGACAAAAGAGACCAGAGCATCTCCAACCGGGAACACGAAACCGCCGTCTTCTGACTGAACCTCGATTTCATTGCGATCATCTCCCCGGCTCCACCCATCGCCTGGAAGCCCACCTACATGGCCGATCACATTGAATTTTCCGCCACCAAGGGCGATGACCTGAATTCCAATCGTTCGGTTGCCATCCTGCGTTGTGACATCACCAAGATATTCTCCCTGAATCTTGTAATCTTCACCCGCTTTGGTTGGATCGGTGAACACCTTACCACCAGGTCCCGCTGAAATCGCTGGAGACACTAAAAAAACAAGGCCGCTAAAAAAACCAATGATTTGTCTTCGCATCAACTTTCCATTCCTTAAATAATTGTTGGATTCAAGAATTGCACAATGTACTGTCACCAAACAGGGAGGTCCACAAGCTGACGCGGATGCAAGGCAGATTGCTTTAGGAGTACCAATTCAGAACAAAGCAAAGTGCACCCTAAGGGGGGGCTGGCTAAATAACACAAATCAAACGCTGGGGCAAACTACCAATGCATCACATATCCACCGTCCACATTAATAATTTGCCCGGTGATCTGTGATGCGAGATTGGAGCTGAGGAACAAAACCATATTGGCGATATCTTCTGGCGTTTGCCATTGCCCCAATGGAATCATCGCTTTGATTTTTTCTTCAGCCCACTCATCAAAATCCTTCACCTCATCGGTAAGCTGTTGGTCATACCAGCTTTTCCAAACTGACTCGGCGAGTTTTGTCCGCACCATGCCGGGGCAGACCATGTTGACTCGAATTTGATCTTGCGCTAAATCCTTAGCCATGCACTGCGTAAAGTTCAGATTCGCTGCCTTGGTCGCACTGTAAGGTGGATCGGTCTGTGATCCGCTCTGCCCAGCAACGGAACCAATAAAAACCATACTTCCCGATCTTTGTTTTCGGAGAAGAGGGGTAACGGCATGCGCTAGATGCACCATCCCCATGAGATTCACCTGAATCGGTTTAATCCAATCACTTGGTGATAGATTGGTAAATGGAAATCCAAAGCAACCTGAACCTATAGCCGCAGCGTGAACCACATACTTCAAAGATGCTTCACCGGTTTGGGCAATCTCGTCAGCAGCCTCACTGACTTCACTTTCACTTGCGACATCGACACATCTACCCGTTACGGGAATCGAATATTGCTGGGAAATCTCAGCGGCTAAATCGCAGATCGCAACCTGCTTATCCCACAGATGCAATGCACAGCCCTGCTGAGCAAAGTGCCTCGCCACGGCCGCGCCGATTCCCTGCGTTGCACCGGTGATCAACGCAGCCCCGCCAGATAGATCGATTTGCAAACTCAGTCTCCAAAAAATTCATCTATTGATTGATTCAGCTCACAATCGGATGTGCTTTTTAGAGCCCAAAAATCCAGGCATCCAATCTCAAGAACTTCGGTGCACGAGGGACAGCTCTTCTAACAACAATCTCCGGGCTCGCAACAGGAACCACCTAACACGTTCAGATTGTAATCTTTTCCTTTTGTCTCACTGGGTTGCCTCTCCTCTCCAGTGCACTGCATCGGCTTGGCTTGATCATCTTGAATCTCCTCATGGGGAGGAACAAGTATGAATGACTTTCGGTAGGGATCCTTTTCAATTCTCTGGAAAGTACTTCGGCAAACCTTAGTTCTCTGTCCTCTTTGGTAGACATGCCCATCATCATCGGTAACGCTTGCAAACGGACCGCGGTAAAGGACAGCGTCCTTGTAATCCTCACAAGATTCCATCGGTGATTTGTAAGCAATCACGGTCACCGAGCGGAATTCAATTCCTTGAACAACCTGCCAAGCTTTCTCTTGATAGACGGCAACCTCAATACCACTGAACCCAGCATCCGAAAAAGCACTGAGAAACTCCTGCTCTTGGAACGCTCCGGAAATGCAGCCGCTCCACAACTCTGCGTCATTCTGCATGTTGAGGGGCACCGGTTCATCACTGACAATATCGCTAATCACTGCCCTGCCACCAGGTTTTAAAACTCGGAACAGTTCTCTAAATAATTGCTGCTTGTCACTCGAATCCACAAGGTTAAGAACACAATTGCTTACCACAACATCAATGGAATCATCAGAAATCATGGGCCGATCAGACCTCATTTGATCTAAAAAGGATTCAAATTCACGAAAGGTGGATTCACTCGTTATTGGGTTCTGTGATAAGTACTGATCCACCTCGTCGCGATCAATCGCGAGATCCTGGATCTTCCCTCTTTTGAATTCAACATTTGAATAACCTATCTTTTCAGCCACTTCACCTTGGCTGCTTCGCGCGAGATCAAGCATCGTGTCATTCATGTCGACACCGATAACATGCCCCTCGGGTCCAACCACTTGTGAAGCAATAAAGCAGATCTTTCCGCCACCACTGCCCAGATCCAGGACGGTTTCACCGGTTAGGATGTATTTGGATGGATCACCGCAACCATAGTCGCGATCAATGACTTCGTTAGGGATTACTTTGAGGTAGTTTGCATCGTAATCCACAGGACAACAGAGAGCTGCTTCACGCTGCTCGGCCGCTGCGGAATAACGTTCCTCGACAGCTGAAACTGTATCCAAGGTTCTATTCGAATCCGACATTCCTCTTTTACCCTTCACTCTTTAACTACGAAAGCTTTACCACGACTTGATCAATCCAACACAGGCTAGGTCGCTATCGCTCCACCGCAACTACTTCCGGCACCAGCAGTGCACGCATAACAGTGGTCTGCGACGCAGATGGGCGCACCCACAAGATTCTCAAGCTTGTCGATTTCCCAAATTGTAGGCGGCGCGGCACCCTGAGAGGATAAACCCAGCATCTGATTGAAGTCGCAATCGTACAGTTTTCCATCCCAACTAATAGAGATCAATGACTTACACATGACCTGCTGAGCCGCTCGTGGATTAAAATTCTGTTCCAGCAGTTGGAAATAATCCTCCAACTGACCACGTTTATCCAGGAATTTCGCAAACCGTTTCACTGGCAAATTGGTGATCGTTAATAATTGGTTAAAAACAATGTCGTAACGCTTGAGCAACTCTTGCTGGTAAGCACTCTGCAACGTTGCTTGGTCTGGTGGCAGAGATGCACCATTAGGATTGAATACTAAATCAAGACGAAGATCCGATCCGGGCTGTCCATAACCCAATGAATTCAAAAGCTGCAAACCCTCAATACTCTTTCTAAAAACACCAGATCCTCTTTGGAGATCTACGTTCTCCTCCAGATAGCAGGGCAATGAAGCGACAACATCCACTTTCTGCTGCTGCAAAAAATCGGGTAGCCAATCCATCCCCGGCTCAAATAAGACAGTGAGGTTACATCGATCGATAACCCTCACATCCGAAGATCGAAAGAACTCTACCATCTTGCGAAAATTTGGATTGAGTTCCGGAGCGCCTCCGGTGAGGTCAACGGTCTGAATAGTGGAACACTCACCAGCCAGGTCCATCACTCGCTGCGCTGTCTCCTGATTCATGTTCTCGCGTGTCTTGGTCGGTCCTGCCTCGACATGGCAATGCGTACAAGCCTGATTACATAGTTTCCCCAAATTGATCTGCAAATCACTCAGTGAGTGTCTCACCATTTCAATGGATTCATTTTTTGCCCGGTCAGCAAATGGCGGCACAAGCCCAGTACTGCTTCCAGAATCAATGATAGGGAGGAGTGTTTTCATTCAAATCACTTGCGTCTGGGAAATCGACGGCAACAATAGACGATCTTCGTATCGATCGAGGTTGATCTCGCCATGATTATTCCATAGCCACCTCGCTAGGTGAAGCTTATACGATTCCGGACTATCCCAGAATCAGAAACTCTGTCATTCAAGCTGCGATTTTTTAACTCATGAACCTCGAATGTGACACTGGAAAATATCAACTACTCGCCACGTGCGCCTTCGGTCTCGAGGCTCTCGTTCGTCGAGAGCTGGAATCGCTTCAATATGCAGCAAAGGTTGTTGAACCTGGGCGAGTTGCATTCGAAGGGGATTCAACGGCTATTTTGCGATCAAACCTTTGGTTACGAACCGCAGATCGCATCCTACTCAAAGTCGCAGACTTCCCAGCAGGTGACTTTGACGAACTTTTCGAATCGACGCGGGAGATCGACTGGGCGAGCTACATTTCACAAAAGGGACAGTTCCCCGTCAACGGACGATGCATTCGATCCCAGCTCTCGAGTGTACCTGCATGTCAACGCGCGATTAAACGGGCGATAGCAGATTCGCTGTCGAGAGATTACCAAGGTGCTTCCTTAACTGAAGATGGCGAGAATTATCGAATTGATTTTACGATTCTAAAAGATCATGCCACATTAACCATCGATACATCCGGCGTCGGTCTACATCGTCGAGGTTATCACCAAAGAGGTTCGTCTCCACAGGTTAAGGAAACACTCGCAGCAGCATTGGTTTTATTGAGCTATTGGCGAGCCGGTCGGCCGATGATTGATCCAGTTTGTAAAGGCGGGACGGTAGCCATTGAGGCAGCAATGATTGGAATGAAGATTGCGCCGGGAATAAATCGAACATTTGCCTGTGAAGATTGGTCTCCTGAGTATAAGAAAATTTCCCAACAGATTCGCCATGAGGCATCTACCAATCAGATAGCTGGCTTAGACAATCGAATCATTGCAATTGATTCGGACTCGCGTGTGCTCCAAAAAGCTCGCTTTAATGCCAGCTTAGCCAATGTGAGTGAATGTATTCATTTTGAGTGCCGTGAACTCACGGAAATCCAAAGCCAGCGACGTTTCGGAAGTGTGATCACATTACCTCCACCGGAAGAGACTTTCCGATCCTTCCGAGAAAGAGATGATTACTATCGGCAACTCCCGGAATTATTCCGGAGACTACCCACATGGTCACATTATGTTCTGAGTGATTTCAGAAAACTGGAATCGCTTCTTGGCCGCAAGGCAGATCGAAGAAGGAAGCTGTACAGCGGCGGCCAGTCCATGACCTACTATCAATTCCACGGCCCCAAGCCTGTCACGAATGAGAGCCCAAGGGAATCACACCAGAGCAACGTAGCCAATTCCAAAATAAGGGAAGGTGAACGTCCAGATTCGAAGAAAAAAGAAGAATCAACAGAGGCGAATGTTTGTCAACTTGATGCCTCCTCAATCTCATCACAGCCGCCCGGATTGGATGAATCCAAGAACCAGCCCGTCTACGAGCATGCATCAGGCCCCGCTGCATTTGGTGAACTTTCAGCTAAGTCTCAGGAACAAGCCACACTATTCGCCGCACGGCTTAGGAAAAGAGCCAAGCACCTCCGCAGATGGCCAACAAAAAGAGGCATCACCTGCTATCGCCTCTATGAGCGGGACGTCCCAGAAATCCCCTTGGTTGTTGATGTTTATGAGGACGCAATCCATATCACCGAATATGATCGACCACACGAACGGGATATTGCGGAACACGCAAACTGGCTTGATCTGATGGCTCGGACGGCAGCAGAGTGCCTGAGCATCGCAAGTAAAAACGTTTTCCTCAAAAGCAGGGGAAGACAGAAGGGAAAAAGCCAGCATGACAAGGTGGCCGAAACCCACACGCGTAAAGAAGTCCACGAAGGTGGACTCAAGTTCCTCGTCAACCTATCAGATTATGTGGATACCGGACTCTTCCTTGACCATCGTGTCACCAGAGGCGTGGTCAGAGATCACGCCAAGGGCAAGAGCTTTCTCAACTTATTCTGTTACACGGGTTCCTTCACCGTTTATGCGGCTGATGGCGGTGCCACCCAATCCGTGAGCGTTGACTTATCCAAGAATTATTTGGATTGGGCAAAAGCAAACCTTCGTCTCAATGGCTTGGATGGTGATCAGCATCGATTCATCTCGCAAGACGTGATGCAATTCATCACAGAGCATCATCGAGAGCCGACCTATGACCTTGTGGTGATTGACCCACCAACGTTCTCCAACAGTAAACGCACGGAAAGGGATTGGACCGTTCAAGGACAAGCAGAAGAACTGCTCCGTCAAACCTTGCCACTGGTGAATAACGGGGGAGTTATCTACTTTTCAACTAATTTTCGCAGATTCAAATTTGAACCGAAGGATCTTCCAATTGCGGAATGCCATGAAATATCCAAACAAACCGTTCCCGAAGATTTCCGCAATCGAAGAATCCACCGATGCTGGCGTCTTGTTCGCTAATCCTGTCCGAACCGGGCCGAGCTCAATAAAGAGTAAAGACCGATCAACGTCTTGCCGTCGCGAATCTTACCTTCCTCCATCCATTGCTTGATCTCTTGCTTCGTAGCAATCCGATTCTCTATGTCCTCGACCGCCTCACGAGCATGATTTCCTGGGGTGAGACCATGAGCAACATAGAGATACATCAACTCATCACTAATCCCTGGTGCCGAATAAAACTCATGGATAAGCGTGAATTTCTCGGCACGAAAGCCTGTCTCCTC
>JAAXIK010000115.1:9061-11106 GCA_012270385.1 Rubripirellula sp.
GGGTCGATTATTCTCAAGCAAGACCCGACGCCCATCATCTAGACTTGGAAGCAGCACCACCGCCCCCGGCCGCCGGATGACTTCGCGGTGATAGGGTTCCCCGTCACTTCCGACCAACTCCATCAGATGGACATTAAATCTGGATCCTCGATGTAATATCTTCTCTTGCGATTTCGATGCCATGTAATCCTCTTCAGGAAGCAATTTTGAACTTATCTCTTGAAGCGAGCGTGATGGTATTCAGTCAATGCTCAGGGAATCCACTACCGATCGCCCGGTATATTTTCGCGCAGTGAGCCCTCAGCATCTTGGTCCCCGCCGAAAAGGATACCACGGTCAAGATCCAGAGGGTGTGGGAATAAGATACGCACCACGCACTGATCGATCGGTGCCAAAAGAGATCTCTGCGATTCTCTTTTCCTATGGCTTCCGCAAAGAATGAATAGGTGACTCGAAAGTTCAACATCCGCTAAATTTATCTCGCTACTCAGCCACTGCCAGCATACTTGTTTGACGCCACCAGAACTTCATAAGACTTAGAGATCCATGACTTTGTTCGGATTTCTTAATTGTTAAAAGCCACCCGGGAGGACCACCAGTGATGTCGTGAATCAGGTTAAGAGGAAATTAAAAAAGGTAAAGGTTGGACACGCAGGTACGCTGGATCCCATCGCCGAGGGTGTACTGGTATTGGGCGTAGGGCCGGCGACGAGGTTGATGACACAGATTCACGCCTATCAAAAACAGTACATCGGACATTTTCGACTAGGCGAGTCCAGCCCGTCCCAAGATATCGAGACAGAGATCTCCCGACCCCAAGGACTTAAAATTCCTGAACGAGCGGAACTCGATATCGCTGCGCGAAATATGATTGGCAAAATCCAACAAACTCCATCTGCTTTCTCGGCTATTCACATTAATGGGAAACGAGCTTACGAGAGAGCAAGAAGTGGGGAGAAATTTGTGATGCCGAGCCGCGAAGTTCAAATTTATTCCCTCGAGGTGATCCAATATCACTATCCTGACCTGGTACTAAAAGTTGACTGTGGAACAGGAACCTATATCAGGTCGGTCGGAGCGGATCTGGCTTCACAACTAGGTTCATGCGCTGTCATGACCTCCTTGAAACGCACCTCGGTAGGACCTTTCCGTTCTGAACATGCGATCGAACCAAATCCACTTCAAGACACCGAACTAATAAACCACCTGCAACCGGCTACAATGGCCGTAGAACACCTACCAAAAATTGCATTAGAACAACGGGACATCGAGAGGATCTACTTTGGCCAATCCATCAGTCTCGACGCTTGCAAGTTGCCCACTGGAATATCTGCAGACAAACTGAACCAGAGCGAACCGAGTGAACACCAAGCCGTAGTCACTTCCCTCGAAATTGCAGCCGTGAATCAGGATGGAAATCTTCTTGCGCTCCTCCGTCCGAAAAATGGCAATTGGCATCCCTTCCGTGTATTCCCACCTGCAGGAAAAATTGAAGGCGAAAAAGATTAAACGAAAAGGTCTGAGAGTCACCAAAACAAATCTTATTCAGTGCGTTAGATGAATTACACTTCTAGCGTAAAACAAGACGCTCCATCAAAAAGTATTCAAAAGTGCGGAAGGTCATTATGAGATTGCTTGCAGTTTCACTACTGTTATTTCAGGCCACGGTGTGCTCAGCGTTGGAATTCGAGATCAAGCAATTAAAAGATTCGATTGATCAACTCGTTCAAGACGGCATCGAGGCGGGACAAATGTCAGGTGCGGTAGTCCTGATTGCAAACCATAAAGAGACGGTGTTTCAACAAAGCTACGGGAACCGCTTGATCTCAGAGCATTCAGAAAAAATGAGTTTGGATACCGTTTTCGATTTAGCATCGATCACCAAACCGGTAGCGACAGCGACCGCTGTGATGCACTTAGTGCAAAAAGGAGAAATAGATGTCAACGAAAAAGTATCAACCTATCTACCCGAGTTCACCGGGAACGGTAAAGAATCGATTCTCGTGTCAGAACTCTTGCTCCACACGGGTGGCTTGATCCCAGAC
>JAAXIK010000381.1:0-1572 GCA_012270385.1 Rubripirellula sp.
ATTAATTATTCGTGGGTCAGCCACGGAGTATATAGGAAAGAACGTGACTCAGTCACGGAATCACTAAAGGCCAATCACTGTGGGATTGATCAACAGATGCGGCTTTTTTGTTAATGCTGTCCATGGTGCTGTCCACATTTCAAAAACATGCTATATCGCTGTTAAATAGCTAAACTTGACAGTGCATGTTCGATTGACCGGCAAGTATATAGACCCTGACCGGTTTCTCAGCCCAACTTGCCTGGCTGTAAACGATCGCCGCGATACCTGTGATCAAGATTACGAGCGTTCTCATCATCGATCTTCCTTTCTTAGGTTTTATTAGACATGGCTCAGGACTCGTTCCAAAAGGATCGCGAATTGCTCATCAAGCCTGACGTCTCGACACCCTAAAAAAATGACGCAGGTTTCTAAGAGCGTTCCACACATGGAAGCTCTTCATGATGACGTAACACGATTCGATTGTCACCCCATTGCGTCACACACCATGATCCAAACCGGAAGAGCACGGGAAAACCCAAAGCGGCAAAGAATCATCACCAGAAAAGACGCTTCCATTGCTAGCTCAGGGGCGTCATGCGAAATGCGAGATCCACTTGGCATGCAAAGCAATTCAGCGGTACTTCTCGACCATCTTATGAGCTTCGGGACCGATATATAACAAGCACCGACTCAGGTGCTTAGCCTGACTTTCGCTGAGTTGATTGATCCCCTCAAGTCGCAACATCGAGACATTGCTCAAATGTGCCGCTGCCGCTTCACTCAATTTCGTAAGGCCACTCAGTCCGAGGAGTTTACACCGGCCGAGCGACTCGGCCTGCTGATCCGTGATTCTCTTCAAACCACTTAAATTCAGATCATAGATATTACCAAGTTGTTCCGCTTGAAAATCCGTCAACTGGCTTAAGCCGTTGAGTATCACTTGCCCACTTTTGTTTTTACCAAACGCCGAAGCCTGCGCATCGGTGAGTTTCGAGAGACCGTCAAGCCGGAGAGAATACGTGGTATTGAGAAGCTCAATCTGAGATGGGGTGATTTCCTGCAAGGCACTGAGCTGAATCCATTGAATTTTCCCAAGCTCCGCTGCGACTTCGTTTGAAATTTTTTTAAGACCATCTAATTCAAGTAATTTGACGTTCCGCAAAGCACGGCACTGGCTTGGCGTGATCGATTCTAAAGAAGCAAGGCTGACATTTTCGCACTTACCAAGTGAACGGGCTTGAACGTCTGTCAGTGCGACCAATCCACCAAAGCTCACAGACTTAGCTCGTGTTAACAACTTGATTTGATGGTCCGATAAGTTGGTAATGCTGTCCAGGGTGAATCCGATGGCAGTTCCCAGCAGCGCCGCCTGATGATCGGAAAGGCTTTCCAATTGATCTAGCCACAGATAAGTGTTGTCTTCCAAAAGATGCTTCAGCTCGTTATCACTGAGTTGCTTTCTCGTTTTAGCGATCTTCCAGTCAATTTTCTCGACATCCTCTTTGCCAAGGATTGGTTTTGTCGCGTTCGTGGATTCGTGTGCGTTTTTTTTCCCCGGTTGCTCGGCCACTGCGCTATCGGGTATTTGAG
>JAAXIK010000381.1:1582-2196 GCA_012270385.1 Rubripirellula sp.
TAACGAGACAGCACCGATCTTGATTTATGTATTAGGCATACGTCTGGGCTTTTTCATGGTCTCTCTCAGGTTATTTCCAAAGCATGGAGCGGGGAAATACGGCTAGTTGCAACCAAGCCTTGTCAGCTCAATCCTTCAGACTCCACAAGACGACAGATAAAATTGATCGATACATCCTCGTCCACTTTCCGAGGTTTAACATGCTTGCTTCACGACTTTTACTGTAAAAACTGATTAGACCGCCAATCCGTCATCAGTGGTCCCCAAAAGGTTTTGGGGAACCTACCCCTGCTCCCATCACCTCTTGCTCTACTCAAGATTGCAAAGGGAATCCTTGTGCTTGATTAGATTAATCTGCCCGACTGACACGGCACTCATTCACCTGCGTCATCTGTAACTCCGATTCACGGCGAATAGGTTTTAACGATGTGGTTGTCACGGTCGATCAGAACAACGGTGCGAGAGTTGCTACTGAACGACTGCTGCTTGATTTCGATCTTTTCTCCCTCACAAATAAATGAAAAACCATACACTTTGCACTCCGCTTTTCCGGCAGCGTAGGAGTACGAAAAATACATCTCTCCTGTGATTGATGCATCACCACCGATCAGTGG
>JAAXIK010000108.1 GCA_012270385.1 Rubripirellula sp.
GATTGATACCGTGGGTAGAGCATTTCTCGGTCTGACGCTAGGCTGCGCGCGATGCCATGACCATAAATTTGATCCAATTCCGACAGAAGATTATTACGCGTTGGCTGGGATCTTTCAGAGTACTCAGACGTTGAATGGAGAAAGTCAGAAATATGTAAGTACATGGAACCGTGTCGATCTACCTGCCACTGACGAAGAAAGACAAGCGATAAAGAATCATCAACACGAGGTGAAAAGGTTAGAAACGCAGATTAAAGATACTGAGAGCAGCTTGAAGAAATTGAAAGAGACGTTAACGCCGAGCATTTCAGGTATCGTTTTGGATGACTCGGATGCGGAGAAGTCGGGTTCGTGGACTTCGTCAACGTATTTCGAACATTTTATCGGCAAAGGTTACGTTCATGACGATGCTAAGAATAAAGGGGATGCCAGGATTGAGTATATGACTCAGTTGCCAGTCACAGGTCGGTATGAGGTCAGGGCTTCTCATTCTCCCGGCGCAAATCGAGCTGCTAACGTCCCTGTCAAGTTGACGACGTCTACTGGTGACGTGGAGATCATCTGGGATCAACGAAAGATTTCGATTGAGCCGATGTGGCATTCACTTGGAGTCTATGAATTGGCGAGTGATCAGCCGACCCGATTAACAATCAGTAACAACGGTACTTCCGGGTATGTCATTGCTGATGCGGTACAGTTCATTCCTCAAGATGGAGCAGAAGCGTCACCGCAAACGGATCAAGAAGCAGAGAAGCAACTGGAGGTTGAGTCTCGCCAGGAGCATTTGTCAGAACTCAAATCGCAATTGAAACGGTTGAAAAAAGATGCACCGGATCCACTTCCTGTTGCAAGGTCACAGTCTTCTCGCTCAAAAAAAGCGATTTCAGATAGTCACTTTCATATTCGAGGAGAGGTTCGAAATCTTGGACCGGTAATTCCACGAGGTTTTCTCACTGTATTGAAACCCAATGAACCCTATTCTCTCGACACAGAGACGAGTGGTAGAGCTGAACTTGCAGAATGGCTAACGGATGCGCATCATCCACTTGTGTCACGAGTTTTTGTGAATCGGGTGTGGATGCACTTTTTTGGTGAGGGAATTGTTCGAACGGTGGATAATTTTGGCAAGCAGGGCGAAAAGCCGAGTCATCCTGAATTACTCGACCATCTCGCTCAAGAGTTCGTGGGGAGCGGTTGGCATTTGAAACCGCTGATACGTAAGCTGGTTTCGAGTCGCGCCTATCGGAGATCTTCAAGCTCTCAGTCTGATGCGATGCTCCGAGATCCGGAAAATCGATTGCTCTGGAGGGCAAATCGACGACGCTTGAGTGCGGAGTCGATTCGCGACTCGATGATCGCTTGTTCTGGGTACTTGGACAGCACTGCGAGAGTCAAGCCAATGTCTGGACGTGGCGTGTTGGTCTCGAGTAATAATGCCGATAGTTCTGCCAAAATGAATGAAACGACCGAGTCATGTCGCTCGATATATTTACCCGTGGTACGGGGCTATTTATCGGATTTCCTACTGGCGTTGGATATGGCTGACCCTGATCTTTTAGTGGGTAAAAGGCCTACCACTAATGTGCCCTCGCAAGCACTCGCCCTGATTAACAGCGAGGAGGTGAATCAATGGGCAGCGCAGACCACTTCGAGGCTTTTGGATGAGGTAATGTCTTTAGATAGTCGTGTTGAAAAAGTCACACGACTACTCTTGCAGCGTTATCCTAGAGAGCAGGAGATTGTACTTGCTCGAGAATTTTTCCGTGAACGCGAAGAGGATCCGGATGCTTGGAATCAGTATATTTCCGCGGTGTATGCCTCTTCACCGTTTCGTTTTTTGGATTAGAACTTCGGCAAGTAAGAGATCAGACGCGAGTCTTTGAGTGTGAGTGGGCGAATGATGAAGCAAGTTAAGGATCATAGTCGTGGAAGTTGAATTGAAACGCAGGTCATTTGGTGTCGCGGCTGGCATGACTTTCGGTTCACTGTCCGTTGCGGGCTTCCAGCCCAATCGCCGATTGTTTGGAATGGATGATCCAAGATCAAAGACTGCACAGGGGATGACTTCGTTCGGCGGAGGTTTGCATTTTCCTGCTCGTGCAAAACGGGTCAGCTGTTTATTTATGCATGGTGGTCCCAGTCCCGTTGAGACCTTCGATTACAATCCCAGGCTTGTTAAAGAGGATGGGCA